>NZ_PZKQ01000045.1:0-32447 GCF_003046645.1 Escherichia sp. MOD1-EC6475
AGTTGGCAGCATCACCCACCAGACGTAAGTTACTCTCAATCATCCGGCGGCGGGAGGCAACATCTCCACGCAGTGCGCGACGCGCAAAATAAACTTCTTCTTCGGCCGTTAACAGTGGCGAATAACCAATCTCACCAAGGTAAAGCTGAGTCGCGTCCAACACACGCTGTGTGGCACCCTGCGATAACAGTTCCTCTTCGGCCAAATCGTTATCACTGGGTTCCTCTTCTACTAAGGCCTTTTCGTCAAAAACCTCAACTCCGTTCTCATCAAATTCCGCATCTTCATTTAAATCATGAACTTTCAGCGTATTCTGACTCATAAGGTGGCTCCTACCCGTGATCCCTTGACGGAACGCTCAAGCAACAGCCTGGTTCCGCCGAATTATCGCTGCGGTAAATAACGCAGCGGGTTTACGGATTTCCCCTTGTAACGAATTTCAAAATGCAATCGTGTTGAACTGGTTCCGGTGCTACCCATGGTTGCTATTTTTTGCCCCGCCTTCACTTCTTGTTGTTCCCGGACCAGCATTGTGTCGTTATGGGCGTAGGCACTCAGGTAATCATCATTATGTTTGATGATAATCAGATTACCGTAACCGCGCAGCGCATTACCGGCATAAACAACGCGGCCATCTGCGGTCGCGGTAATTGCCTGTCCTTTGCTACCTGCGATATCAATCCCCTTGTTGCCCCCCTCAGAAGCGCCAAAGGTTTCAATCACTTTGCCCTCAGTTGGCCAGCGCCAGGTGGAGATAGGCGTACTGGTTGATGTACTGCTGACAGTCGGCTCGGTTGTGCTTGCTGTTGGCACCGTTACAGGCGCTGTGACCGTGGTCGCAGTTGGCTTGTTGTTCGGCAACATTTTGTTAGCACTCTGTTCACCCGAAGACTCAGAATACGTAATTGTCGGTTTCGACGCAACAGCAACGGTGGAATTTTGTGCAGGCTTGATCACAACTCCTTGCTCTGCTGCATCCGCCTGGGTAATGGCATTTCCGCCAGTGATTGGCGTACCGGAGGCGTTGCCAACCTGTAAGGTCTGACCGACGTTCAACGCGTATGGTGCCTGAATATTATTGCGTTGGGCGAGATCGCGGAAATCGTTGCCAGTGATCCAGGCAATATAGAAAAGTGTGTCGCCTTTTTTCACGGTATAGGTACTGCCGCTATAACTGCCTTTCGGAATATTCCCGTACTGACGGTTGTAGACGATACGCCCATTTTCCATTTGCACCGGTTGCTGAGCGACAGGCTGTACCGGCTGGATTTGTGGTTGTTGCGTAGATTGAATTTGTGGCTGCTGTACCGGCTGAATTTGCGGTTGCTGCGCTGTAGATGTCGTTCCCATTTTCGGCGGCGGCGTAATCAGCATACCTGAATTGGTATTTGCCGGCGCATTGCCATTAACGGAACTAACTGGTGCCGGTGGATTCGATGTGTCAGAACAGCCAGCCAGCCATAGCGAAACCAGTGACAAAGCCGCAATACGGCGAACGGTGAATTTTGGGCTTCCCGCGCTCATTTATCCCCCAGGAAAAATTGATTAATAACCAGTGACATAATTACCGTGCAAGGCACCCTACTGAACACTGGAAAAGATGTTCACGATACGCTGACTTGCTGCAAAATAACCAGGAAAATTCCAGGTATTCTCTCGCACTTTAAGCCAGCTCCCCCTTCACTAAGGGGACAAAGCGCACGGCCTCTACGGTATCGATAATAAATTCGCCCCCACGGCGACGCACCCGTTTCAAATACTGGTGCTCTTCCCCGACCGGCAAGACGAGAATCCCGCCTTCATCCAGTTGCGTCATTAGCGCAGTAGGAATTTCAGGCGGTGCTGCCGTTACAATGATAGCGTCAAACGGCGCACGTGCTTGCCAACCTTGCCATCCATCGCCGTGACGGGTTGAAACATTATGTAAATCAAGATTTTTCAGGCGACGACGCGCCTGCCACTGCAAGCTTTTAATCCGTTCGACCGAACATACATGCTGGACAAGATGCGCCAGGATTGCCGTTTGATATCCCGAACCGGTGCCGATTTCCAGCACCCGCGACTGCGGCGTCAGTTCAAGTAATTCGGTCATTCGCGCCACCATATACGGCTGCGAAATTGTCTGCCCCTGACCTATCGGCAACGCGATATTGTCCCAGGCCTTTTGTTCAAACGCTTCATCAATGAATTTTTCACGCGGCACGGCGGCGAGTGCATTCAGCACCTGCTCATCCTGAATACCTTGCGCACGTAACTGATCCAGAAGTGCTTGTACGCGTCTGCTTACCATTGCGTGCCAACTCCCACGCTGTTTAACCAGTCTGAAACCACATCTTGCGCGCTATGCGCCGTTAAATCCACATGCAGCGGCGTGATGGAGACATATCCCTCATCTACCGCAGCAAAATCGGTTCCCGGACCAGCATCGCACTTACCGCCCGGTGGGCCAATCCAGTACAGCGTATTGCCGCGTGGATCTTGCTGCGGGATCACCTGATCTGCCGGATGTCGCGTACCGCAGCGCGTCACGCGAATACCTTTGATTTGATCCAGTGGTAAATCTGGAACATTAATATTGAGAATGCGCCCGGTGCGCAGCGGCTCTTTACACAGTGCGCGCAAAATGGAACAGGTTACCGCCGCCGCAGTGTCATAATGTTTATGCCCGTCAAGCGAAACAGCCAGCGCCGGAAAACCTAAATGACGGCCTTCCATCGCAGCGGCTACCGTACCGGAATAGATAACATCATCCCCCAGATTGGGCCCGGCGTTAATGCCCGAAACTACAATATCAGGACGTGGACGCATCAGTGCGTTCACGCCAAGATAGACGCAGTCAGTCGGGGTTCCCATTTGCACAGCGATATCACCATTTTCAAAGGTAAACGTACGCAGGGAGGATTCCAGCGTCAGGGAATTTGAAGCGCCGCTGCGGTTACGATCCGGGGCGACCACCTGAACATCAGCAAACTCACGCAAGGCTTTCGCCAGCGTTTGTATACCGGGTGCATGTACCCCGTCATCATTACTCAGCAATATGCGCATAATCACCTGTTGTGTTGATAAGTTCCCTGACAACGCTGGTCGCAAAACTTCCCGCCGGAAGCCAGAAACGGATTTCTACGGTGACGTCATCCCACCAGTTCCAGCTTAATTGTTGCGGATATAACAGCATCGCTCTGCGCGCGGCTTCAACTTTTTCGCGCAGCAGTAAAGCTTGTAATTCAGTTTCTTCGGCCACGGCTGCTTGTTCGAATGCCAGCGCCTCACGTTGGGTTCCCCACTCGCCGCTACCGGGCAACGCAGCGGTAATCATCAGCTCTTTATCGTTGACGCGACGCTGTAATTCCGCCAGTTCTTCGTTAGTTGCAACAAACCAACTGCCGCGCCCGGCTAATTGTAGCGCATCGCCGTCAACAACTTGATTAACTTCTGCTTTTTTGAGGCGCTCAGCAACAATCTGATTAAACAACGCACTACGTGCTGCCGACAACCAAAAACTGCGTTTATTGCGATCGCGTACCGGAGTATTGGTTTGCGCCCAGCGCAGCGCGCCCTGCAGGTTACTACCGCCAATACCGAAACGCTGCGCGCCAAAGTAGTTCGGTACACCTTTCACGCAAATATCGATCAGTCGCTGTTCAACGTCATCACGATTGCTTACTTCTCGCAGCACCAGGGTAAAGGCGTTGCCTTTCAGCGCCCCTAAACGCAGTTTACGCTTGTGGCGCGCATACTCCAGCACCTGACAACCTTCCAGTTGAAAGGCGCTCAGATCGGGCATCTCTTTGCCCGGAACGCGAGCGCATAACCACTGTTCCGTCACTGCATGTTTGTCTTTCTGCCCGGCGAAGCTGACTTCACGCGCATGGATTTTCAGGAATTTCGCCAGCGCGTCAGCCACAAAACGGGTATTGCAGCCGTTTTTAAGAATGCGCACCAGAATATGCTCACCTTCACCATCAGGCTCAAAGCCTAAATCTTCCACCACCACAAAATCTTCCGGGTTGGCTTTCAGCAGCCCGGTGCCTTGCGGTTTACCGTGGAGGTAAGTGAGATTATCAAACTCAATCATTTTGTTGCCTTAATGAGTAGCGCCACCGCTTCACAGGCAATCCCTTCCCCACGGCCGGTAAATCCGAGTTTTTCCGTAGTAGTGGCTTTCACGTTAACATCATCCATATGGCAGCCGAGATCTTCAGCAATAAACACGCGCATTTGTGGAATGTGCGGCAGCATTTTCGGTGCCTGAGCGATGATAGTGACATCGACGTTTCCGAGGGTATACCCCTTCGCCTGAATGCGTCGCCAGGCTTCACGCAGCAGCTCGCGGCTGTCTGCTCCTTTAAATGCCGGATCGGTATCCGGGAACAGTTTGCCGATATCCCCCAGCGCCGCTGCACCAAGCAATGCATCGGTAAGCGCATGGAGCGCCACGTCGCCATCAGAATGCGCCAGCAGCCCTTTTTCGTAAGGGATGCGCACACCACCAATGATAATTGGGCCTTCGCCGCCAAAGGCATGTACGTCAAAACCGTGTCCAATTCGCATTATGTATTCTCCTGATGGATGGTTCGGGTGAGGTAAAATTCGGCAAGCGCCAAATCTTCCGGGCGCGTGACTTTAATGTTATCTGCACGGCCTTCGACCAGCTGTGGATGAAAACCGCAGTATTCCAGCGCCGAGGCTTCATCGGTAATGGTAGCGCCTTCATTTAAAGCACGCGTCAGGCAGTCATGTAACAGCTCACGAGGGAAAAATTGCGGCGTCAGCGCGTGCCATAAACCGTTGCGATCAACAGTATGAGCAATCGCATTTTTGCCCGGTTCGGCGCGTTTCATGGTATCGCGCACCGGCGCGGCGAGAATCCCCCCCGTGCGGCTGGTTTCGCTCAGAGTTAACAGACGCGCAAGGTCATCCTGATGCAGACAAGGGCGTGCGGCGTCATGCACCAACACCCACTGCGCGTCACCTGCGGCTTTCAGACCCGCCAGCACGGAATTAGCACGCTCTTCGCCACCGTCAACAACGGTGATTTGCGGATGATTTGCCAGAGGAAGTTGTGCAAAACGACTATCGCCAGGGCTTATAGCAATGACGACACGCGACACCCGGGGATGCGCCAGCAGCGCATGTACCGAGTGTTCAAGAATGGTTTGATTACCGATAGAGAGATATTGCTTAGGACATTCCGTTTGCATTCGGCGGCCAAATCCGGCCGCCGGAACCACGGCGCAAACATCCAAATGAGTGGTTGCCATGTTAATTCCTGGGCTGATTTATCGATTGTTTTGCCCCGCAGACTGTGCGCGTTTCGACGCGTCAGGCACCAGACGATAAAAAGTTTCGCCCGGCCTGGTCATGCTGAGTTCATTACGCGCTCGCTCTTCGAGCGCCTCCTGACCGCCATTGAGATCGTCAATTTCGGCAAAAAGCTGATCGTTTCGCGCTTTAAGTTTTGCGTTTGTAGCTTGCTGTGCCGCCACATCATTATTGACGCGGGTATAGTCATGTATACCGTTCTTACCGAACCACAGCGAATACTGTAGCCAGACCAGAATAGCCAGCAACAGCAGCGTTAGTTTACCCATCCTGCCCCCTGAAAAACGGCATCTTCATCCCATGCATCCGAAGACGACTCTACATCCTCTGTTGGGGATACCGCGACAACGCGGGCAAATGTACCACATTTGTCCATTGTTACGTATACCCAGGGCGTGCAGAACATAATCTCATTATTGGTTACGGTTTGAATTATGAACAGAGTAGACGGGAAAGAACAAATTAGCCCAGCAACCACATAAACAGTGCACCAAACATAATGCCGACAGTCACCAGGGTGAAAACAATACTGTAGCGTAGCTTTCCGTCCATCAATGAATGCAGCGCAATACCCACCACCACCGCGACGGGCATCAGCGCCAGAAAGAAAGGCCAGGTATAGATAAAGAAGAACAGCGTGTTAGAGCCATAAATCAACATCGGTATCGCCAGCGCACACAGCCAGGAGACAAAACCCACCACAGCACCTGGCAGCGACCATGTGGTTTCTTCATCCTCAGTAAGGCTTTCACTATTTGTTAGTGTAATGTTATGGCTATTACGCATATCTGATCCTGTTACTTTGACGAACCGGGCATGGAAACCCGGTGGTGTCTCAGGATCTGATAATATCGTTCTGTCTCAGTAGATCTAATAATTGCTGAACCAAATTTGTTACTAATTGTTCACCATTGAGATGAATTTCTGCCGATTCAGGCGCTTCGTAAACGGAGTCTATTCCGGTAAAGTTACGCAGTTCACCAGCGCGCGCTTTTTTATACAAGCCTTTGGGATCGCGAGCTTCGCAAATCGCCAGCGGAGTATCGACAAACACTTCGATAAATCGACCTGCTCCTACACGTTCACGAACCATCTGGCGCTCAGTGCGATGTGGGGAAATAAACGCAGTCAGCACCACCAGTCCGGCTTCAACCATTAAATTTGCTACTTCACCGACGCGGCGGATATTTTCTTTACGATCGGCATCGCTAAAACCGAGATCGCTGCATAAACCGTGGCGAACGTTGTCGCCGTCCAGCAAATACGTACTGACACCAAGTTTATGTAACGCCTCCTCCAGCGCCCCCGCAACCGTTGATTTACCGGAACCAGAGAGACCGGTGAACCACAGCACAACACCACGATGACCGTGGTGTTGCTCGCGTTGTTGCACAGTTACTGGATGGCTATGCCAGACGACATTTTCGTCATGCAGCGCCATCAATTACCTCCCAGTAAATCGCGCGCACCCCAGTGTGGGAAGTGGCGGCGTACTAACGCATTCAGTTCCAGCTCGAACGTGCTAAATTCCGACGGCGCAACGGTGGCCTCGTTTTTCGGCTCATGCACCATACCGGCACCCACGGTCACGTTGCTCAGGCGATCGATAAAAATCAGCCCGCCGGTAACCGGGTTTTGCTGATAACGATCTAACACCAACGGCTCATCAAAGGTGAGATCCACCAGGCCGATGCCGTTCAGCGGCAGGTTTTCAACTTCATGTTGATTAAGGTTATTAATATCAACCTGATAGCGAATGCCATCAACACGGGCTCGCGTCTTCTTCCCGGCAATTTTGATGTCGTAACTTTGGCCTGGGGAAAGCGGTTGTTCCGCCATCCATACCACATCCACCGACGCGCTCTGCACTGCCGGTAACGCTTCGTCTGCCGCCAGCAGCAGATCGCCACGGCTGATGTCGATCTCATCCGTCAGCACCAGAGTGATCGCTTCTCCGGCAAAGGCATCTTCGCGATCGCCATCAAAAGTAACGATCCGCGCAATGTTTGACTCCACGCCAGAGGGGAGCACTTTGACACGTTGCCCGACTTTCACGCTGCCAGAGGCCAGCGTTCCGGCGTAGCCACGAAAATCAAGATTCGGGCGGTTAACGTACTGCACCGGGAAGCGCATTGGCTGGGCATCCACCACTCGTTGGATCTCTACGGTTTCCAGCATTTCGAGCAGTGTCGGACCGCTGTACCACGGCATACTTTCACTTTGCGAAGCCACGTTATCGCCTTCCAGCGCGGAGAGTGGCACAAAGCGGATATCCAGATTGCCCGGTAATTGTTCCGCGAAAGTCAGGTAGTCTTCACGAATGCGGGTGAACGTCTCTTCGCGGTAATCCACCAGATCCATTTTGTTGATCGCCACGACCAGATGTTTGATCCCCAACAGCGTAGAGATAAAACTGTGCCGGCGGGTTTGATCGAGTACGCCTTTACGGGCGTCGATCAGCAAGATCGCCAGCTCACATGTTGACGCGCCGGTCGCCATATTGCGGGTGTACTGTTCGTGCCCAGGAGTGTCGGCGATAATAAATTTACGCTTCTCGGTGGAGAAATAGCGGTAAGCCACGTCAATGGTGATGCCCTGCTCGCGCTCAGCTTGCAGACCATCCACCAGCAATGCCAGATCCAGTTTTTCGCCCTGGGTGCCGTGACGCTTACTGTCGTTATGCAGTGATGAAAGCTGATCTTCATAGATTTGGCGGGTATCGTGCAGCAGGCGACCAATCAGGGTACTTTTGCCGTCATCGACGCTGCCACAGGTCAGAAAACGCAGCAGGCTTTTATGTTGTTGCGCGATCATCCAGGCTTCGACGCCACCTTCATTGGCGATTTGTTGTGCAAGTGCGGTGTTCATCTTAAAAATACCCCTGACGTTTTTTCAGCTCCATCGACCCTGCCTGGTCGCGGTCAATCACGCGGCCCTGACGTTCACTGGTGGTGGAAACCAGCATCTCTTCGATGATCTCCGGCAGTGTTTGCGCATTTGACTCCACCGCGCCGGTCAGCGGCCAGCAGCCCAGCGTGCGGAAACGCACCATCCGTTTTTTAATCACTTCGCCGGGTTGCAGGTCGATACGGTTGTCATCAATCATCATCAACATACCGTCGCGTTCCAGAACCGGACGTTCAGCGGCGAGATACAGCGGAACAATGTCGATATTTTCCAGCCAGATGTACTGCCAGATATCCTGTTCGGTCCAGTTGGAAAGCGGGAAGACGCGGATACTTTCGCCTTTGTTAATCTGCCCGTTGTAGTTGTGCCACAGCTCCGGGCGCTGATTTTTTGGATCCCAACGATGAAAGCGGTCACGGAAAGAGTAGATACGCTCTTTAGCGCGGGATTTTTCTTCGTCACGGCGTGCACCACCGAAGGCGGCATCAAAACCGTATTTGTTCAGTGCCTGCTTCAGACCTTCAGTTTTCATGATGTCGGTATGTTTGGCGCTGCCGTGCACGAATGGATTAATCCCCATTGCCACGCCTTCCGGATTTTTATGCACCAGCAACTCGCAGCCGTAGGCTTTAGCCGTGCGATCGCGGAACTCATACATCTCGCGGAATTTCCAGCCAGTATCAACATGCAGCAATGGGAAAGGCAACGTACCTGGATAAAACGCCTTGCGCGCCAGATGCAGCATGACGCTGGAATCTTTACCGATAGAGTAGAGCATCACCGGATTTGAGAATTCTGCAGCCACCTCGCGAATAATGTGGATGCTTTCCGCCTCCAGTTGCCGCAGGTGAGTAAGTCGTTTTTGATCCATAACCGTTCCTTTGCAATACCGCTATTTTCTTGCCATCAGATGTTTCGACTATAGGGAGCGTAAGAGAACGAATGAAATTACCAATTAGAATGAGTAGTTCCTTAACGGAATAACGATTTGGCAAAGCTAATATCAAAAAGTGCTTAAGGCTCCGGATTTCGGGCATTTAGGAAGATTTGAAATTGTTTTAGCGCAGCGGCAGTTTCATACTATGGCGGTAAAAAAATTTGCATGGTATTTAAGGACTCACTATGTTTTCCGCATTGCGCCACCGTACCGCTGCCCTGGCGCTCGGCGTATGCTTTATTCTCCCCGTACACGCCTCGTCACCTAAACCTGGTGATTTTGCCAATACACAGGCGCGACATATTGCCACTTTCTTTCCGGGACGCATGACCGGAACACCCGCAGAAATGTTATCTGCCGATTATATTCGCCAACAGTTTCAGCAAATGGGTTATCGCAGTGATATTCGGACATTTAATAGCCGATATATTTATACCGCCCGCGATAATCGCAAGAACTGGCATAACGTGACGGGAAGTACGGTGATTGCCGCCCATGAAGGCAAAGCGCCGCAGCAGATCATTATTATGGCGCATCTGGATACCTACGCCCCGCAGAGCGATGCTGACGCCGATGCCAATCTCGGCGGGCTGACATTACAAGGAATGGATGATAACGCCGCAGGTTTAGGTGTCATGCTGGAACTGGCAGAACGCCTGAAAAATACGCCAACCGAATATGGTATTCGTTTTGTGGCGACCAGTGGCGAAGAGGAAGGGAAATTAGGTGCTGAGAATTTGCTCAAGCGGATGAGTGATACCGAAAGGAAAAATACGCTGCTGGTGATTAATCTCGATAACTTAATTGTCGGCGATAAATTGTATTTCAACAGTGGCGTAAAAACCCCTGAAGCAGTAAGGAAATTAACGCGAGACAGGGCGCTGGCAATTGCCCGCAGTCATGGAATTGCCGCCACGACCAATCCGGGTTTGAATAAAAATTATCCGAAAGGCACCGGATGTTGTAATGACGCCGAAGTTTTCGACAAAGCCGGTATTGCCGTACTTTCGGTGGAAGCGACAAACTGGAATCTGGGAAATAAAGACGGTTATCAGCAACGCGCAAAAACAGCCGCATTCCCTGAGGGAACCAGCTGGCATGATGTAAGACTGGATAATCAACAGCATATTGATAAGGCACTTCCTGGAAGAATAGAACGCCGCTGCCGTGATGTAATGCGGATAATGCTACCGCTGGTGAAGGAGCTGGCGAAGGCGTCTTGAGGAGTTTTAACTGATTATTCCTGTGCCTGCAGGAAATCAATGCCACCTGAAACAGAGTAAAAAAAGGGTGCAGGAGACCAAACCATCACAATTCAATACGCGGGGTTTTACCCCCGCGTGGTGGCTACTTCTTCGATTCGTAAGCGAGAACTGCCTTAAACTCCATACCACGTTCTCTGATACTCAACTCACACAACGAGTCGCCTACCATCAGCGTGAATCCCAGTACTGTAAAACACAGCACTATGATTGCCACAAGGGCATATTTTGTCAGCATCTCTTGCCTCCCTGCAAAGAAGAGACTAACATCCGAATTGCTACGTTCGAACGCTGGCCTCAGGTTGATAGAAATATCGCCTGGGGCTTTTGTCCATCTGGAACCTCGCGAATGCTTAACGCCAGACAGCCTCAAGCACCCGACACCATTCTATACCTGTTGATTCTCCCTGCGACGTTCACGTTTAAATGCCGGAATGCTGCTCGCAAAATAAAAACGCCCCCATCATTTCTGACAGAGGCGTTTAATTTATCCGGATAACATTTACCCTTCGTGTAATCCACATTCCCTTTTTAAGCCAAAGAAACGCGTTTCTTCTTCCGCCATGCCGGGTTCCCATTTACGGGTTGTATGAGTATCACCGACCGATAAATATCCTTCGTCCCATAATGGGTGATATTTCAGGCCATGTTTTTGCAGATACTGATAAATAGTTCGGTTATCCCAGTCTATAATCGGCAGCACTTTAAATACGCCACGCTGGATAGCCAGCACCGGTAAATTGGCGCGGCTGCCAGATTGTTCACGGCGTAATCCTGCAAACCAGGTTTGCGCATTCAGCTCTTTCAGCGCCCGGTTCATCGGTTCGACTTTGTTGATCTCATTGTACTTTTCAATGCCTTCAACGCCCTGCTCCCACAGTTTGCCGTAGCGTGCTTCCTGCCAGGCGGCGCTTTCTTTTGCCCTGTAGACCTTCAGGTTCAGTTTGAGTTTGTCCGTTAACTCATCAATAAAGCGGTAGGTTTCCGGGAACAGATAACCAGTATCGGTGAGGATCACCGGAATATCCGGGCGAATCTGGTTCACCAGATGCAGGCTCACCGCTGCTTGAATACCGAAACTGGAAGAGAGCACATATTCACCGGGCAGATTTTCCAGCGCCCAGGCAACGCGGCCTTCAGCGTCCAGTTTTTCCAGTTGGGCGTTAGTTTCCGCCAGCGCCAGAATACGCTCTACCTTCGGCAGGTCATTCAGGGCGTTTAGATCGAGTCTGGACATAATTACCTCTGCACTTTTCCCCTCACCCTCTCCCAAAAGGAGAGGGAATAGTCAGGAGATGCGTTAATCCCACAAATCACGCGCCGGATCGAGCACCGGGCGAATGATGCCCGCACGCACCGTAAAGTCGCCGAAGCCTTCACCCGCTTCGCGCTCTTTCGCCCAGCGCCCTATCAGTTCATCAAGCGACGCCAGGATTTCCGGCTCGGTGATGTTTTCTTTATACATCCGTGGGATACGTGTCCCAATGCGGTTGCCGCCAAGATGCAGGTTGTAGCGACCCGGCGCTTTACCCACCAGGCCCACTTCCGCCAGCATCGCGCGACCACAACCGTTCGGGCAGCCTGTTACACGCATCACGATATGCTCATCGCTGACGCCATGTTTCGCCATTAAATTATCGATGTTATCGATAAACGATGGCAGGAATCGCTCAGCTTCGGCCATCGCCAACGGACACGTTGGGAACGACACGCAGGCCATTGAGTTTTCACGCTGCGGCGTGACGGCATTCATCAACCCGCTCTCTTTGGCGATCTTCTCGATCTTCGCTTTCTCACTTTCCGGTACACCGGCGATGATCAGATTCTGGTTCGCCGTAATGCGGAAATCGCCTTTGTGGATCTTCGCGATCTCCAGCAAGCCGGTTTTCAGCGGACGCCCCGGATAATCGAGAATACGACCATTTTCGATAAACAGCGTCAGGTGCCATTTGTCGTCAATACCTTTAATCCAGCCGATGCGATCGCCGCGTCCGGTGAACTCATACGGACGGATCGGTTCGAACTTGATCCCCGCACGACGTTCCACTTCCGCTTTAAACGTCTCGACCCCCACACGTTCCAGCGTGTATTTGGTTTTGGCATTTTTACGATCGGTTCGATTACCCCAGTCACGCTGAGTCGTCACGACGGCTTCCGCCACCGCCAGCGTATGCTCCAGCGGCAGATAGCCAAACTCGCTCGCGGTGCGGGCGTAGGTTTTTTTGTTACCGTGTTCGATAGACAGCCCACCGCCCACCAGCAAATTGAAGCCTACCAGCTTGCCGTTCTCCGCTATTGCCACAAAGTTCATGTCATTGGCGTGCAGATCGATGTCGTTCTGCGGCGGGATCACTACCGTCGTTTTAAACTTACGCGGTAAATAGGTCTGACCGAGGATCGGTTCTTCATCAGTGGTGGCGACTTTCTCCTGATCGAGCCAAATCTCCGCATATGCACGAGTACGTGGCAGCAGGTACTCAGAAATTTTCTTCGCCCATTCATACGCTTCCGCGTGCAGCTGCGATTCAAACGGGTTCGAGGTGCAAAGCACGTTACGGTTCATGTCGTTGGCGGTTGCCAGCGCATCAAGCCCGACCGAGTGCAGCATCTGGTGTGCCGGCTTGACGTTCTTTTTCAGAATGCCGTGAAACTGGAACGTCTGGCGGTTGGTCAGACGAATGCTGCCGTAAATCGTGTTGTCTTCAGCAAATTTATCAATCGCCTGCCATTGTCTGGTGGTGATCACCCCACCAGGCAGACGGCAACGCAGCATCATCGCGTGACGCGGTTCCAGCTTCTGCTCGGCACGCTCAGCGCGGATATCGCGGTCATCCTGCTGATACATACCGTGGAAACGGATCAGCAGAAAGTTGTCGCCTTTAAAGCCGCCGGTCAGGCCGTCGTTTAAATCTTCAGCAATCGTGCCGCGCAGGTAGTTGCTCTCAAGCTTCATGCGCTCCGCGTCTGCCAGTTTACCTTCGACCACTAAAGGCCCTGGATGTTTTTCGCTCATTAGTAGACATCTCGCTGATAACGGCGCTCAACGCGCAGCTCACTTAAAAATTCATCCGCCGCTTCGGTGTCCATGCCACCAAATTCGGCAATCACTTCCAGAAGTGCCTGTTCAACGTCTTTCGCCATGCGATTGGCGTCGCCGCAGACATAAATGTGGGCACCGTCATTGATCCAGCGCCACAGCTCTGCACCCTGTTCGCGCAGTTTGTCTTGTACGTAAATTTTTTCTTTTTGATCGCGCGACCAGGCGAGATCAATACGCGTTAGCACGCCTTCTTTGACGTAACGCTGCCATTCCACCTGATAGAGGAAATCTTCCGTAAAATGCGGATTACCAAAGAACAGCCAGTTTTTACCCGGCGCTTCGTCGGCGGCACGCTGCTGCATAAAGGCGCGGAACGGCGCGATGCCCGTACCAGGGCCAATCATAATCACCGGAGTTTCGGGGTTAGCAGGCAAACGGAAGTTGTCGTTATGTTCGATAAACACCCGAACTTCGCCCTCTTCTTCCACGCGATCGGCGAGGAAGCTGGAGGCACCACCCGCACGGGCGCGGCCTTCCACGTCATAACGCACAACGCCGACGGTGATGTGCACTTCGCTCTCGACTTCCGCCTGCGATGAGGCGATGGAATACAGGCGCGGTGTCAGTGGGCGCAAAATACCGATGAATGCATCAGCGTCCAGTTGCGCCGGAGAGAAACGCAACATATCGACAATTGGCGTGGTTGCCGCGTAATGCTGCAACTTCGCTTTATCGCCCACCAGCGGCAGCAGCGTTTCACTGCGCGTTAAAGTGGCGTAGTTCTCAACAATATTCGCGGTGTTGACGGTCAGTTCGAAGTGCCACTGTAAGGCTTCTGCCAGCGGTAGCGTTTTGCCGTCAACGGTGACGGGTTCATCGCCTTTCAACCACAGCAGTTCAACAATCTCTTTTACCAGTGCTGGATCGTTCTGATACCAGACGCCCAGCGCGTCGCCCGGCTGATAGCGCAGGCCTGAATCACCTAAATCGATTTCGATATGGCGAACGTCTTTTTCAGAATTGCGTCCGGTAATTTTCTGATTAACCGAAAGGCTCGCCACCAGCGGCGCCTCTTTGCTATACGGGCTGGTGTGAATTTCATTTACCGCGCCAGTAGCGACGGATTGCGAAGGTGCCGCAACAGGTGCGCGGGACTTCAGAACATCAACCACGCGGGCGCGCCATTCGCTGGCGGCTGCCTGATATTCAACGTCAGCATCAACACGATCGAGCAGGCGTTCACCGCCCAGTTCCGCCAGCTTGCTGTCAAAATCTTTACCGGACTGGCAGAAAAACTCATAAGAGGTGTCACCAAGGCTAAACACGGCAAAAGCGGTATTTTCCAGCTTCGGCGCTTTTTTGGAGAACAGGAACTTATGCAGCGCGACGGCTTCTTCCGGCGGTTCCCCT
The DNA here is from genome assembly GCF_003046645.1 of Escherichia sp. MOD1-EC6475. Lineage (NCBI taxonomy): Bacteria > Pseudomonadati > Pseudomonadota > Gammaproteobacteria > Enterobacterales > Enterobacteriaceae > Escherichia > Escherichia sp. MOD1-EC6475. Next base: position 14,879 of record NZ_PZKQ01000045.1, read on the forward strand.
TCCCCTTGTGTTGAAGTCACCACGATAAGCAGTTTTTCACTGGCGATTTGTTTGAATTTATAGTCGCCTGCGTTCACCAGCTTAACTTTCAGTTTTGCCGTTAATAAGTCGTCACGTAACGCTTCAGCGACCCGGCGAGCATTACCCGTTTGCGAAGCGGAGATGATAGTGATACCCGGCATTTCTGCGCCAGGCGCAGGTGTAGCTGTAAGTGTACCTGGCTGCTGGTTAAGTATTCCCCAGAAATAGCCGGATACCCACGCAAGCTGGGTAGGTGTCAAATCAGTAGTGGCTGCCTGGAGGCGAGCCAGTTGCTCCGGGTTCAGCGGAAGCAAAGCGGAAGGTGGGGCCTGTGTCGTCATTCGTCGTTATGTTCCAGTAAGCAAAGCTGTTTCTGCGCCCTGTCTGCGCCCATAAAACAAAAGAGAAGGTAAGGTTAACGGGGCGAACGGTGTGGATTAAAGACGGGATAGCGATAACTAATAACCAAATCGACTAACCTGTTTTAGCAATAGTCTTTAACAACAAAATAGATTTATTAACCCAATGAAAAATAAATAAATATTGAACATCATTAAGATAATTAGGCTATTTTGCGCAACAAACCCATTTTAGATAATGCGAAAAAACAGGCTTTCCGGTACTCTACGCCCGTTTTGTCGTCCTGTAGAGAAATTATGATGTCCACCACGTTATTTAAAGATTTCACCTTCGAAGCCGCTCACCGCTTACCACACGTCCCACAAGGGCATAAATGTGGTCGCCTTCACGGGCACTCTTTTATGGTGCGCCTGGAAATTACCGGGGAAGTCGATCCGCATACGGGCTGGATTATCGATTTCGCTGAACTGAAAGCGGCATTTAAACCAACCTATGATCGCCTCGATCACTATTATCTCAATGATATTCCAGGTCTGGAAAACCCGACCAGCGAGGTTTTAGCAAAATGGATTTGGGATCAGGTTAAACCGGTTGTTCCGCTGTTAAGTGCAGTTATGGTGAAAGAAACCTGCACCGCAGGTTGCATCTATCGCGGCGAATGATAAGAGTGTGTCGGCGGTCAATTTCCCTTAAGTAACGCTATGTTAGGGTGTTGCGCTCTGGATATGTGGGGCACGGCGTAACGCCATTAACGGCTGTGCAAGTTTGGGGGCGGCGATTAATACAGCAGTAGGTCTGGGTCTGTATCCGGATTACGCAACGGCGATCGACAAAATGGTTCGCGTGAAAGATATCTTTATGCCTGTTGAGTGCAATGCCAAACGCTACGACGCGATGAATAAAGGTATTTTCAAAGACCTAACCAAACACACCGATGTGATTTTGAAAAAATCGTATGAAGTGATGCATGGTGAACTGGGGAGTGCGGATTCGATCCAGAGCTGGTCGAATGAGTAAGTAAGGAAGACCGGGCGGGAAACTGCCCGGGCTGAACCCTACTGAAAGGTTTATCCCCGCTGACGCGGGGAACATAAGTTCGGCAACTTAAAAAATGAGAACAAGTCCGGTTTATCCCTGTTTTTACAAGGAATATTAACTGCAATCGATATCCTTAGAATAAAGGACAACGCGAATCGTACTTTATCAATTCTCACTTAAAGTATGAACTGAATATCTTTACCCATAAGAACTATTTATCAATAGTGCATAAAATGGGTTATGCAAAACTACTAATTAACCTCAAAAAACAACCGCAAATTATACTGATTCATTCCTTAATCAATGAACAATAAGTTCAAAAATCAAACTCTTCTTTAGTTTTATTCTGAAAAATTAATTAATAGCCGGATATATTGCTGAAAATGAAACAAGATAGTAGAAGGTTTTAATAGTTTAAGTAATTATACAAATGCCAGTTTAATTAAAATTGAGTTTTTTGTGTTGATAAGTGTGAAATTCTCGGGGGTAGAGAGTTATTTTGAACTACCTGGATATGTTGTTTATTGCTGATACAGGGAACGAAAAATAATATGGGAAATAGAGGACGGGTGATGCGGTTTATCCCCGCTGGCGCGGGGAACTCTCTGCCAGCGTATCGCGGCGGGCGATCTGCCCCGGTTTATCCCCGCTGACGCGGGGAACTCTAACAATCCACTCAGGGTGCCGTTGTGCAAAGCGGTTTATCCCCGCTGACGCGGGGAACTCTTGAGTTCATGATGCTCATGTTTTTCGGCCTCCGGTTTATCCCCGCTGACGCGGGGAACTCTCTAAACATAACCTATTATTAATTAATGATTTTTTAAGCCAGTCACAATCTACCAACTTTACAGGATCACACAAACAACACATCTACTATGTTAAAGAGCACTTAATCCATTGACTGAAAAGGTAAATATTTAAAATAAATCTATAAAAACTAAAATCTACCAAACTTCACCGCAATAATTTTCACTCCAGCGAAAAATTAACGCCACAGCATTTGTAGAGAATGGTAATGATTAGTCCAGGATGGGCAAAATGGAGTAGTTTCAGAGGCGACAAAGAATATAAATGAGTGGAGTTATTTACAGGTTCCACTCATTTTCAACGCTTATAAATGTTTAATCAGGCAATATTCAAATATTTATGCGTTTGCATCGACAAACGCCAGTTCCGCGCAATGCAGGTTTCAATACACAAACGCGTGGCATCATCCTTCTGGCTAATCGGCTGAAGGGCAATTACTCGCGGTTTATCATCGGTCAGCGTCGCCAACAATTCATCCAGTGCTTCAATATCCCGTACGCGCCCAACAGGATGTTTAATTTCATTGGCTCGTTCCAGTGCCTGAGACAACACTTCATAACCGCCACGCATATTTATTTTTGGCGACACGGTAACCCAGGTATTCGGTGTGCAACGCACTTCATGAGTGCCGCTGGTTTCGATCTGGCAGCTAAAACCATTCTTTTCGAGCAGGTCGGTCAATGGCAGCAAATCATGAATACAAGGCTCACCACCAGTAATCACCACGTGACGCGCGGTGTATCCCTGACGACCGATGACTGCGAGCAAGTCTTCACTGCTCGCTGCCCCCCACTTATCACTCTCTTTGGTTTTCGCCAAAATGCTGAAAAGAGAAACTTCCCGATCCTCAAGTTTTTCCCACGTGTGTTTGGTATCACACCAGGCACAGCCGACCGGGCATCCCTGTAAACGAATAAAAATGGCGGGGACGCCGGTAAAGTAACCCTCACCTTGCAGGGTCTGGAACATCTCGTTAATCGGGTACTGCATAGCATTCTCTGTAAAGTGGATAATTGTTAATTATTGCAGATCCTACCGCAATATTCATGCTTTATTAACATTCTGTTACATGCGGGTTTAAGATAAAAAAGTGAATCAGATCATTAAGGAAATAATGAAACGACGTATTATGTCCTGGGGTATTAAACTAAAGGGATTTAAACATGTTCAGAACATTCATCGTAATTATATTTATTTTCAATTTATCAGGTTGTGGATATAACGATATTCAAACTTATGACGAGCAGGTTAATTCATCCTGGTCAGAAGTTCTGAATCAGTATCAACGCCGCGCCGACCTTATTCCTAATCTCGTCGCCAGTATTAAAGGTTATTCCAGCCATGAAAAAGAAGTGTTGGAAGCCGTAACATTGGCGCGTAGCCAGGCTAATCGCGCCAGCAGCGATCTTCAGCAAGCTCCGGGAGATGCGCAAAAATTACAAGCCTGGCAGCAAGCTCAGTCGCAGCTGACACGTACACTCGGCCAGCTAACGATTATTAGTGAGCGTTATCCTGAATTAAAGGCTCAGGAACTCTATCAAAATTTGATGGTACAACTTGAAGGAAGTGAAAACCGAATTACCGTTGCGCGAGGAAGATATATTAAAGCCATTGAACAATATAATGTTACCATCCGCAAATTTCCCGCAGTATTAACCGCAAAGGTAATGGATTACACACCGAAGAAAAATTATTTGCCAGATGATGTCGCCGCAGTAAGTAAAGCCCCAACAATAGATTTTAGCCAGAATACTCATGCTCATTAAGCGGAGAAGCCCTATGCGAAATTTTATCTTTCTTATGGCTTTCTTCTGTTCATCTGCGTTTGCCACGCAAATTCCAGTACCTGAAATACCCAAGTATGTAAATGATTTAACTGACACATTGACGAACAACGAAGTAAACACCCTGACCAACCAGATTAAAGCCCTGACGCAAAAAAATCAGGCGCAGCTGGTCGTGTTAGTGGTTGAAACAACAGGCGATGAAACCATCGAACAGTACGCAACGCGGGTATTCGATAGCTGGAAGCCAGGTGATAAAGACCGCGATGATGGCATTCTGCTGTTAGTCGCCTGGCAGGATCATACCGTGCGTATTGAAATCGGTTACGGGCTGGAAGGCGTTATTACGGATGCACAGTCCGGACAAATTATTCGCAACAGTATTATTCCAGCATTTAAAAATGGCGACCTGGCTGGCGGTTTGCAAGAGGGAATCAGCGATATTGAAAGTCGTCTGACAGAGGATAATTTAGCAACGATAACACCGACCGATCACCCTTTACCCTTTAGCGGTTGGTGGGCTTTGTTGGCCTGGGCGATAGTACTGACCTTTATTTCCGCCAGGGGATATATCAAAACGCTGGGATTGATTTGCTTCGCAGCTGTTGTACTAGCCTTTGTTTTACCTATTGCCGGTTTCAGCGGAAGCTGGGGAGTGCTCGCAACATTACTCTGCTTCGCCACACCATTTCTGGCTGTCGCCATCGCCTTTACCCCTTTCGGCAGAAAAGTGCGTGATTCAATGCGTAATGCCAACCAGCCATCACGTCATACCAGAAGCAATTCTAACTACAGAGATTCGTCGTCATCATCATCCTCTTCTTTCGACAATGACAATTTCAGCGGTGGCGGCGGTTCATCTGGTGGCGGTGGCGCTTCCGGGCGCTGGTAACGAAAGGAATTGCTATGCGTATTTTTATCCTGATTCTGGCGCTATTCGTTTTTCCTGTATTCGCTGAACAAGTGCCATATGTAACGGACTTGACCGGGACGTTAACGTCAGAAGAACAAATTGCTTTAACTCAACAATTACAGACTCTCGAGCAGCAAAACCACTTCCAGGTGGCTGTGTTGGTTGTGCCGACCACAGGGGGCAAAAACATTAAACTTGCAGCCTCGCAGAGCTACGGGGTATATCACTGGAAACCCGTTGGAGAGAAGCGGTACGGCGAAGGTATCTTAATTCTCGTCGTTTGGCCGGAAGGGCGGGCGTCAATGAAGATTGGACATGGACTGGAAGAAATGTTGCCACCAGAACAAGCTTCGCAAATTGTTCGTTACCGTATGCAATCAGAGTTTGAAAAAAACAATCTCTTCGCCGGGTTAACGCAGGGAGTTGAAGGCATAGCTCTGTTTACCCATACCAAAGCGAACCTTAGTCCACTGGATGCTTTAGCCAATCATCTGTTTGCTAATCCGCAACGCTCACTGCCATGTCTTGCCTGGACATTGCTGATGATCGCCATTATTGCCGCCGTCTGGCGCTTCATCGATAATCCCGGACCTGTAATATGGCTTATTTCACTGGCAACCCCCGTCGTTTGGTTTTGCTTCTTTCGTGATGATGTCATCATTCGGCGAATATCTTTCGTATGCATAAGTTTATTGTTTACTGCCAAATGCTGGCGGCGCCTGATGGTGTTTTTTCATATGAACCGCGCATTCTCCATGATGCTGGCACCAAAGAATAAAAACACCAAAGCAATAAAACAAAATACGCCTCTGCAACATCCTAAGTCAGGACGAAATTCATTGTTTGTCGTGCTGCTGATAATTGTTGTGGGATGGTGCCTGGTTTTCGCCAGTAATAAAGATATGGCATTGATATCAACAATTATCGGGCTGACTGATTATTTTATCGGGCCAATAACCATTGCTGGCATCGTTCTGCTGATCATTGTGGCTATATTTACTGGCAATCTTAAACTGGGTTCCAGTGCAAAAAATAACAAAAAAACGGGGAGTCGTGCTGCTCATTCTCGCTCTTCGTCGAGAAATTCTTTTCGTGGCGGGGGCGGATCTTCAGGAGGCGGCGGTTCATCCGGACGCAGGTGATCAATATGCGCTTAATCTTTTTTCTACTCATATTGTGGTGCGTTCCTGTGTTTGCCCAGCAAATTGCTGTACCGGAACTACACCAACAGGTGACCGATCTTACTGATACATTAAGTTCACCTGAGCAACAATCTCTGACACTGCAGTTACAGAAGATTGCACAGAATACGCGGGCGCAGGTCGCTATATTAGTGGTGCCATCCACTGGTGAAGATACCATTGAACAATATGCAACACGCGTTTTTGATAGCTGGAAGTTGGGCGATGTACAGCGTAACGATGGTATTTTACTCCTGGTCGCCTGGGAAGATCATACCGTCCGTATTGAAGTTGGCTATGGACTGGAGGGCGTTGTTACCGACCTGCAAGCGGCAAAGATTATCAGTGATATATTGATCCCCGCGTTCAAAAACGATGATCTTATGGGAGGGTTAACACTGGCCAGCGAAAATATCGGCGCGCTTCTGTTGAATGGTGAATTGCCAGAAAGCAGCGGAAATCATTACAGTATCAAAACTCCAATTCCATTATCGATTGCTGTCATTATTTTACTGGCTGTACTTTCGTATTTTATTATTTTTACCGATCCATCAAATCTACCGTGGATTGCCCTCACTGCCGCAATTTACGGGATGGTATTCCTCTATGTTGCCGAGCCAGGACCATGGACGAATTTAATCGTTGCCTGCGGTATGTTAACGCCTTTTGCGATCGTACCGCTGCTTATCTTCTGGCTTCTGGTGAATAAAAAGTTACGCGCCAAATACAAGAAGCTCGGTAAAGAAAGAGCTTCAAGAAAAGGTTCTTCTTCATCCTCTTCCGGTGGAGGTTCAAGTGGCGGCGGATTTAGCGGAGGTGGCGGCGCGTCCGGCCGCTGGTAACTCAACCATAAAAAATGCCAGCCCGGAGGCTGGCATTTTTAAATCAGATAAAGTCAGACTTATGCCTGGCCTTTGATCTCTTTACGACCGTTGTACGGTGCTTTTTCGCCCAGAGCTTCTTCAATACGAATCAGCTGGTTGTATTTAGCAACACGGTCAGAACGGCTCATAGAACCGGTTTTGATCTGGCCTGCAGCAGTACCAACAGCCAGGTCAGCGATGGTAGCGTCTTCAGTTTCGCCAGAACGGTGAGAGATTACTGCAGTGTAGCCAGCGTCTTTCGCCATCTTGATTGCAGCCAGAGTTTCGGTCAGAGAACCGATCTGGTTGAATTTGATCAGGATGGAGTTAGCGATACCTTTTTCGATACCTTCTTTCAGGATCTTGGTGTTGGTTACGAACAGGTCGTCACCAACCAGCTGGATTTTGTCGCCCAGAACTTTGGTCTGGTATGCGAAACCGTCCCAGTCAGATTCGTCCAGACCGTCTTCGATAGAAACGATCGGGTACTGTTTGGTCAGTTCTTCCAGGAAGTGAGTAAATTCTTCAGAGGTGAACGCTTTGTTGCCTTCGCCAGCCAGAACGTATTTACCGTCTTTGTAGAATTCAGAAGCTGCGCAGTCCATCGCCAGAGTGATGTCTTTGCCCAGTTCATAACCAGCAGCTTTAACAGCTTCAGCGATTACAGCCAGAGCTTCAGCGTTGGAACCCAGGTTCGGCGCATAGCCACCTTCGTCACCAACAGCAGTGTTCATGCCTTTCGCTTTCAGAACTTTTGCCAGGTGATGGAAAACTTCAGAACCCATGCGGATGGCTTCTTTCACAGTTTTCGCGCCAACCGGCTGAATCATGAATTCCTGGATATCGACGTTGTTGTCAGCGTGCTCACCACCGTTGATGATGTTCATCATCGGAACCGGCATGGAGTATTTGCCCGGAGTACCGTTCAGTTCAGCAATGTGCTCGTACAGCGGCATACCTTTAGCAGCTGCAGCAGCTTTGGCGTTAGCCAGAGATACAGCCAGGATTGCGTTCGCGCCGAATTTGGATTTGTTTTCGGTGCCGTCCAGGTCGATCATGATCTTGTCAATGCCAGCCTGATCTTTGGCATCTTTGCCAATCAGCGCCTGAGCGATCGGGCCGTTAACCGCAGCAACAGCTTTGGTTACGCCTTTGCCCAGGAAACGGGATTTGTCGCCATCGCGCAGTTCCAGTGCTTCACGGGAACCAGTAGAAGCACCTGACGGAGCAGCTGCCATACCGACGAAACCACCCTCCAGGTGTACTTCGGCTTCAACAGTCGGGTTACCACGGGAGTCGATGATTTCACGACCGATGATTTTTACGATTTTGGACATTAGGGTTTCCTCAAGTCACTAGTTAAACTAAAACTCCAGACAAACAACGCGTACCCTGGGTACGCGTTGCCGTTCTAACTTTTTTACTTACTTCGCCTGACGTTTCTGGAACTCGCTGGCGGCTTTCACAAAGCCGGCAAACAGCGGGTGACCATCACGTGGAGTAGAAGTAAACTCCGGATGGAACTGACAAGCCACGAACCACGGGTGATTCGGAACTTCGATGATCTCGACCAACTGATCATCCCCGGAACGGCCCGCAACGCGCAGACCTGCATCTTCAATCTGTTTCAACAGCATGTTGTTGACTTCGTAACGGTGACGATGACGCTCAACAATTGTCGGCGCATTGTACAGTTGGCGAACCAGGCTATCGTCAACCAACTGGCACTGCTGTGCGCCGAGACGCATGGTGCCGCCGAGATCGCTCTTCTCGCTACGAACTTCAACGTTGCCGTTTTCATCGCGCCACTCGGTAATCAGCGCCACAACCGGGTACTTACAGTCTGGCACAAATTCCGTAGAGTTGGCGTTCTCCATATTGGCAACATGGCGAGCGTAATCAATTAACGCCACCTGCATACCCAGGCAAATGCCCAGATAAGGAATATTGTTCTCACGCGCAAAGCGCGCGGTAGTAATCATGCCTTCTACGCCACGATAGCCGAAACCGCCAGGTACGAGGATCGCGTCCAGACCTTTAAGGATTTCAACACCGCGCGTTTCAACATCTTGTGAATCGATCAGTTTGATGTTGACGCTGACACGATTTTTCAGCCCGCCGTGTTTCAGTGCTTCAATCACGGATTTATAAGCGTCCGGCAGTTCGATGTACTTACCGACCATACCGATGGTGACTTCACTCACCGGATTCGCTTCTTCAAAGATAACCTGTTCCCATTCGGACAGATCCGCTTCCGGGCAGTTCAAGCTGAATCGTTTACAAATATAATCGTCCAGCCCCTGAGATTTCAACAGGCCCGGAATTTTATAGATGGAATCGACGTCTTTCAGAGAAATAACCGCTTTTTCCGGAACATTACAGAACAATGCAATCTTCGCACGTTCGTTTGCCGGTACGGCGCGATCTGAACGACAAATCAGGATGTCAGGCTGGATACCGATAGAGAGCAGCTCTTTTACAGAGTGCTGAGTCGGTTTGGTTTTGACTTCACCAGACGCTGCCATGTACGGCACCAGTGTCAGGTGCATAAACAGAGTATGTTCGCGGCCAATTTCAACAGCCAACTGGCGAATCGCTTCGAGGAACGGCAGGGATTCAATATCACCTACAGTACCGCCGATTTCTACCAGAACCACGTCGTGGCCTTCGCCACCAGCAAGAACGCGTTCTTTGATAGCGTTAGTAATGTGCGGGATAACCTGTACGGTTGCGCCCAGATAGTCGCCACGGCGTTCTTTACGCAGAACGTCAGAGTAGATACGACCCGTGGTAAAGTTGTTACGGCGGCTCATTTTGGTACGAATGAAACGCTCGTAGTGCCCCAGGTCCAGGTCGGTTTCAGCGCCGTCTTCAGTAACGAACACTTCCCCGTGTTGGATTGGGCTCATAGTACCTGGATCGACGTTGATGTACGGATCCAGTTTCATGATGGTCACATTGAGGCCACGGGCTTCAAGAATGGCTGCGAGGGAGGCTGCGGCAATGCCTTTACCCAGAGAGGATACGACCCCGCCGGTCACAAAAATATAGTTCGTTGTCATGCTGAACCTGAGAAGTTAGGTTGAAAAGACGATGGAATAACCAGGACGGGAAAGCAGTATACCCGAACATGACCTGTGCCACAAACTTTCATTATCCCTCCTCTTCGCCAGCGCACTATTGAAATCAGGAGTGAGAAAATAGCCCCTTTGGGGTAAATGTTTTTGACGCAAATCAATCGCTTGTCATTTAAAAAATGACACAAATCGCGCTTGACCGCGTAATTCCCTTAGAGATCAATTTCCTGCCGTTTTACTTGTTGCCAGACTTCTTCCATTGTTTCGAGGTCAACACCTGTCATTTCCAGTCCACGCGCGGCAACAATACGCTCCACTTCGCGAAAACGACGCTCGAATTTTTCGTTGGCTTTTTGCAATGCAATTTCCGCTTTTGTCCCTAAATGGCGAGCCAGATTGACCGTGGCAAACAACAGGTCACCCATTTCCTCCTCCAGTTTAGCCTGGTCGACAACAGCCTGCCGCGCCTCGTACATCACCTCGTCGATCTCTTCATAGACTTTATCGACTACCGGGCCAAGCGTCGTCCAGTCAAAGCCAACGTTGGCGCACCGTTTCTGAATTTTTTGCGCACGCATTAAGGCCGGTAAACTACGAGGAATATCGTCTAGCGCCGAATGCTGCGCTTTCTGCGCGCGTTCTTCGGTTTTGATTTGTTCCCAACGGACGAGCACTTCACTGCTGTTTTCGGCAGAACTGTCAGCAAAAACATGTGGATGTCGACGCTCTAATTTATCGCTGATTGCAGCGCAAATATCATTAAAGTCAAAGCGCCCTTCTTCCTGAGCCATTTGCGCGTAAAACACCACCTGGAACAATAGATCGCCAAGTTCACCGCGCAGATCGTCAAAGTCTTCGCGGGCAATGGCATCCAGCACTTCGTAGGTTTCTTCAAGGGTATAAGGTGCAATAGAGGCGAAAGTCTGCTCTTTATCCCACGGGCAGCCGTTTTCCGGGTCGCGAAGACGCTGCATAATAGTGAGCAAACGGTCGATTTGATTCATTGGAATGTCCTGAAAATTGCGGGTCTGTCAGGTGTAATACCTTCGAGTAAAAGATATCGTTGGATACGGCTGACGCCATATCCAGCTATGTAAGATTAATTCCCGTGCAACCGACGCGCATCGATAACATCCGGCACCTGATTGAGTTTACCCAGCACGCGCCCCAGCACCTGCAAGTTGTAAATTTCAATGGTCATGTCGATGGTCGCCAGTTGCTGTTTGGTATCGCTACGGCTGGCAACGCCAAGCACGTTCACCTTCTCGTTGGCGAGAATGGTCGTGATATCACGTAACAACCCGCTACGATCATTCGCCAGAACGCGAACCACCAGCGAATATCCGGCGGAGTAGCTCTCGCCCCATACAGCGTCAACAATGCGTTCCGGCGCATGGGAGCGCAGTTCCGCCAGTTGTTCACAATCGGCGCGGTGTACTGAAATACCACGTCCCTGGGTAATGAAGCCGACAATCTCATCACCAGGAATCGGCTGGCAGCAGCGCGCGATATGGTGCATCAGGTTGCCGACACCTTCGACTACCACGCGACCGTTATCTTTACTGCGGTTTTGCGGTGTGTAGCTTTTTTGCTGAAGCTGCTTCAGCGCGGCGGCGTCCTGCTCTTCGGCACTCGGCTTATTAAATTGCGATTGCAGGAAGTTGACCATCTGATTGAGACGGATATCCCCGCCACCAATCGCCGCCAACAACTCGTCGACATCATTGAAGTTGTAACGCGGCAGCAGATGTTTTTCTGCTTCTTTCAGGCTGATCCCCAGATGTTCCAGCTCGTCGTCAAGGATTTGCCGTCCTGCCAGAATGTTTTTGTCACGATCCTGTTTACGGAACCAGGCGTGAATTTTCGAACGCCCACGGCTGGTTGTGACGTAACCGAGGTTTGGGTTTAACCAGTCACGGCTGGGGTTCGGCTGTTTCTGGGTGATAATTTCGATCTGGTCGCCCATCTGCAACTGGTAGGTGAACGGTACGATGCGCCCGCCAATTTTTGCCCCGATGCAGCGGTGCCCGACATCACTGTGGATGTGGTACGCGAAGTCCAGCGGCGTTGATCCCGCAGGTAAATCAACCACATCACCTTTCGGCGTAAAGACGTACACCCGGTCGTCAAAGACCTGGCTGCGTACTTCATCGAGCATTTCGCCGGAATCAGCCATCTCTTCCTGCCACGCAATCAGTTTACGCAGCCAGGCAATCCGGTCTTCATGTCCCGAACGCGCGCCGCCAGCAGCCGCGCCCTCTTTATATTTCCAGTGCGCAGCAACACCCAGTTCTGCATCTTCATGCATCTGTTTGGTGCGGATTTGGATCTCAACGGTTTTACCGCCCGGCCCCAGCACCACGGTATGAATAGACTGGTAGCCGTTTGGTTTCGGGTTAGCGACGTAATCGTCGAACTCATCCGGCAGGTGGCGATAGTGAGTGTGCACTATCCCCAGTGCAGCATAGCAGTCCTGTAAACGCTCGGCGACGATACGTACTGCACGGACATCAAACAGCTCGTCAAAGGCAAGGTTCTTTTTCTGCATTTTGCGCCAGATGCTGTAGATGTGTTTCGGGCGACCATAGACTTCAGCTTTAACGCCTTCAGCTTTCATCTCAGCGCGCAGATGCCCGACAAACTCTTCAATGTAGTGTTCGCGGTCGAGACGGCGCTCATGCAGCAGTTTTGCAATGCGTTTGTATTCGGTCGGGTGGAGATAACGGAAGCAGTAATCTTCCAGTTCCCATTTCAGTTGCCCGATCCCGAGACGGTTCGCCAGCGGCGCATAGATATTGGTGCACTCTTTTGCTGCCAGTACGCGTTCATCTTCCGGCGCGTCTTTCACTTCGCGCAGATGAGCAATACGCTCAGCCAGTTTGATGACCACACAGCGGAAATCATCGACCATCGCCAATAACATCCGGCGAACGTTATCGACCTGTTCAGAGGAAACAGAATCGGTGTGCGTCGCTTTCAGCTGGCGGATCGCCGCCATATCTCGCACGCCGTGAATAAGGTTGACGACCGACTTACCGACGCTCTCACGCAGCACATCTTCGCTGACTACGTTGGCATCCGCCAGAGGGAACAGCAGCGCCGCCCGCAGCGTGTCAATGTCCATACTTAATGTCGAGAGGATCTCCACCATCTCAACACCACGCCACAATAGCAGACTGGCATCCGGATGCCCCTGCGTCTGCTGCAGACAATACGCCCAGGTTTCGGCTAAGCACTCACACGACTTCTGGCTGGTAATACCCAGACTTGCGATCCATTTTTGCGGATCAAATTCACCAGCCTTATTGATATGTGCACTTCTTACCGCAACCATCGTCCTCTCCTTTAGGGACCAGACCTGCCGAAATCAGCAAATCGTAACTATTTTACGCGCGAGAAAAGTACCATCGATTCCAGATGCCCCGTGTGTGGGAACATATCCAGCATCGCCAGTCGCGCAATGGTATATCCTGCTTTTAATAACGCTTCGCTATCCCGAGCCAGCGTTGCAGGGTTACAGGATACATAAACTATACGAATGGGTTCCAGTTTTATAATTTGTTGCATAACACCTGCGGCACCTGCTCGCGCTGGGTCCAGCAACACTTTATCGAAGCCGCTTTTCGCCCACGGCTGCTTTGTGACATCTTCTTCAAGATTTTCGTGATAAAACGTCACATTTTGTAAGCCATTAAGACGCGCATTCTGCTGGCCTTTTTCCACCAGTGCCGGAACACCTTCTACACCCACTACGTTTGCCGCACGAGTGGCTAACGGCAGCGTAAAATTGCCCATGCCGCAGAACAGATCCAGCACGCGCTCGTCAGGTTGCACATCCAGCCACTCCAGCGCGCGCGCCACCATTTTCTGGTTCACGCCCGCGTTGACCTGAATAAAATCACGCGGGCTAAAAGTTAAGCGCAACCCGTTTGAGTCATACCAGGGCATCTCACCAGAGACCGTTTCGAGTATCTCACTATCGGGGGCGAGATACAGATCCAGGCCTTCAGAATGCGAAAAGCATTCCAGTTTTTCGCGATCTGCCGAACTTAGCGGTGCGGTATGGCGCAAAATCATCAGCGTGCCGCTGGTTGCCTGCACCAGTTCAACATGCCCAAGGTGGCGCATTCCCTGTAAGCTCGTCAGACATGCTCTGACTTTGGGCAGCAATGCTTCAAGTTGGGGCACTAAAACAGGGCATTGTTTAACATCAACAATGTCACTGGAACCCGCTTTGCGAAATCCCATCTGGAGCTGTTGTGTTTTCGGCTGAAAGTTCAGACTTAAACGCGCACGGCGCCGATAGCCCCAGGGGACGTCGGCGATCACTTCAGAGACGTCGTGTTTCATTAACCGGGCGAGCGCCGCACTTTTGCTGCGCTGCTGTAAATCCACGCTGGCGTGTTGTTGCTGACAGCCACCGCATACGCCAAAATGAGGGCAGCGTGGCGTTTCGCGTTCCGGGCTGTCGCTTAACCGCCGTACGACTTTAGCGCGGGCATACTGTTTTTTATCTTCAGTAACAGTCACTTCCGCGTTTTCCTGCGGTAATACTCCGGGGATAAATAACGTTTTGCCGTTATGTCGCGCCACGCCCTGACCAAAAGAGTCGAGGTCGTTGACTGAAACGGTTATGATCTGACGCGTCGTCGTGCGTCGTTTTGCAGAGTAGAATTGCGCCATTGGCGAGACTTTCTCAATTTAACAGTGTGACCTTAATTGTCCCATAACGGAACTCCATGACCAACTACAGCCTGCGCGCACGCATGATGATTCTGATCCTGGCACCGACCGTCCTTATTGGTTTATTGCTGAGTATCTTTTTCGTCGTACACCGCTATAACGACTTGCAGCGTCAACTGGAAGATGCCGGTGCCAGCATTATTGAGCCACTTGCCGTTTCTACTGAATATGGCATGAGCCTGCAAAATCGCGAATCTATCGGTCAGTTAATAAGCGTACTGCATCGTCGCCATTCCGATATTGTTCGCGCGATTTCGGTTTATGATGAAAATAACCGACTTTTTGTCACCTCCAATTTTCATCTTGATCCTTCATCAATGCAGCTCGGCAGCAACGTGCCGTTTCCTCGCCAGCTCACTGTCACACGTGACGGCGATATTATGATCCTGCGCACACCGATTATTTCCGAGAGTTATTCCCCCGACGAATCGCCCAGTAGCGATGCCAAAAATAGCCAGAATATGCTGGGATATATTGCGCTTGAGCTGGATCTCAAATCAGTTCGCTTGCAGCAATATAAAGAGATCTTTATTTCCAGCGTGATGATGCTGTTTTGTATCGGTATTGCGCTTATTTTTGGCTGGCGCTTAATGCGCGATGTAACCGGCCCAATTCGTAACATGGTAAATACCGTCGACCGCATCCGTCGTGGGCAACTCGACAGCCGGGTGGAAGGATTTATGCTCGGCGAACTAGATATGCTGAAAAACGGTATCAACTCGATGGCAATGTCGCTGGCAGCTTATCACGAAGAGATGCAGCACAATATCGACCAGGCGACCTCCGATCTGCGGGAAACGCTGGAGCAGATGGAAATTCAGAACGTTGAGTTGGATCTGGCGAAAAAGCGCGCCCAGGAAGCGGCGCGTATTAAGTCCGAGTTTCTGGCAAATATGTCACACGAGCTGCGTACACCGCTGAATGGCGTTATTGGCTTTACCCGCCTGACGCTGAAAACAGAATTAACGCCAACGCAACGCGATCACCTGAATACCATTGAACGTTCGGCAAATAATTTGCTGGCAATTATTAATGATGTTCTCGACTTCTCGAAACTGGAAGCAGGTAAGCTGATTCTGGAAAGTATTCCATTCCCACTACGCAGCACGCTGGATGAAGTCGTTACTCTGCTGGCACATTCTTCTCACGATAAAGGGTTGGAACTGACGCTCAATATTAAAAGCGACGTGCCTGATAACGTGATCGGCGACCCACTGCGATTACAGCAAATCATCACTAACCTGGTGGGGAATGCAATTAAATTCACCGAGAATGGCAACATTGATATTCTGGTAGAAAAACGTGCGCTGAGTAATACCAAAGTGCAGATTGAAGTGCAGATTCGGGATACCGGCATTGGTATTCCTGAACGCGATCAATCGCGCTTATTCCAGGCCTTCCGACAGGCTGATGCCAGTATTTCCCGCCGTCATGGTGGCACCGGGCTGGGGCTGGTGATTACACAAAAACTGGTTAATGAAATGGGCGGCGATATTTCGTTCCATAGCCAGCCGAATCGCGGTTCAACTTTCTGGTTCCATATTAATCTTGATCTGAACCCGAATATTATCATCGAAGGGCCATCCACCCAGTGCCTCGCCGGTAAGCGTCTGGCCTATGTCGAACCGAACTCCGCAGCAGCGCAATGTACGCTGGATATTTTAAGTGAAACACCGCTGGAAGTGGTTTATAGCCCAACGTTCTCCGCGCTGCCTCCCGCGCATTACGACATGATGTTGTTAGGCATCGCGGTGACCTTCCGCGAGCCGTTAACAATGCAACATGAGCGATTAGCGAAAGCGGTATCGATGACCGATTTCCTGATGCTGGCACTTCCTTGCCATGCACAAGTCAATGCAGAAAAACTCAAGCAAGATGGTATCGGCGCGTGTCTGCTGAAACCATTAACACCTACGCGCCTGTTGCCTGCCCTGACGGAATTTTGTCATCACAAACAAAACACGCTTTTGCCTGTAACCGATGAAAGTAAGCTGGCAATGACAGTCATGGCGGTTGATGACAACCCCGCTAACCTGAAACTTATCGGCGCATTGCTGGAAGATATGGTGCAACATGTGGAACTTTGCGATAGCGGGCATCAGGCGGTTGAACGGGCGAAACAGATGCCGTTCGATTTGATCTTAATGGATATTCAAATGCCGGACATGGATGGCATTCGGGCCTGCGAGCTCATCCACCAGCTCCCCCATCAGCAACAAACGCCGGTTATCGCGGTAACGGCGCATGCAATGGCCGGGCAAAAAGAGAAGCTGCTTGGCGCAGGGATGAGCGATTATCTGGCGAAACCGATTGAAGAAGAGCGATTGCATAATTTGTTGTTGCGCTACAAGCCTGGCAGCGGTATTTCGTCTCGCGTCGTGACGCCCGAAGTCAACGAAATTGTGGTGAACCCGAATGCGACCCTCGACTGGCAACTGGCACTACGCCAGGCAGCAGGAAAAACCGATCTGGCGCGCGATATGCTGCAAATGTTGCTCGATTTCCTGCCAGAAGTTCGCAACAAAGTTGAGGAACAACTGGTTGGAGAAAACCCAGAAGGCCTGGTTGATTTGATTCATAAACTGCATGGCAGTTGCGGCTATAGCGGCGTACCACGTATGAAGAATCTCTGCCAGCTCATCGAACAACAGCTACGCAGCGGTACTAAAGAAGAAGATCTGGAGCCGGAGCTACTGGAACTGTTAGACGAGATGGATAATGTGGCGCGCGAAGCCAGCAAAATTCTCGGATGATTAATATTTTATCAATCAAAAACCGGCTT
>NZ_PZKQ01000046.1:0-45021 GCF_003046645.1 Escherichia sp. MOD1-EC6475
AGTTGGCAGCATCACCCGAAATTAATTCATCAAACAAATGAATTAAGTGTCATGTAAATTTACATTCTGTCCTGAAAATTCAGCTCATCACAGTTAACCAGTTTAAGTGGATTAACCGAGTTCATATTGCGGCATTTGTCTGTTTCTGTTGCCAGCAGTTCAATCCATTGCATCAGTAAAGCATCAAACAGAAAAACGGAGATAGCGAAAACGACGAGCCACCAATACTTGCGAATCATTACCTGAACCTGTGCATGTTTAACCTGGTCTGGCAGGAAATATACACGAAATGAATAATCTGAAAACCAGGCTTACACTTCCTTTACTTTGCAATGGGATCGGGGTCAACTTCGCTTAACCGGCTTCGTTTTGACAGGTTGCAGGTCTTTCTTTTTTTCACTTTCGCCAGATCTTCCACGGAGTAATGTGACGCGACATCCAGCCGTCGAAGCCCCATTTTGATGTACTCGCTGTTAATCTCAATACCAATGAATTTTCGCCCGCTGGCGACGGCTACGGCACCGGTAGTAAAGCTACCGGCAAACGGGTCGAGAACGACATCGCCAGGGTTGGAAGAGGCGAGAATAATGCGCTTCAGTAATGCTTCCGGTTTTTGCGTCGGATGGTTTTCATATTCATCCATCAAATAACGCACGCGTGGAAAATCCCAGACATTACCCGGTACTTTTTGATGATTGTAAGGCTGTGGAGGATTTTTACGGTAATCGATCAACGCGCGCTGCGATCCGGTTTTAGCTTCTACCAGAATAGCATCACCGTTGAACGTGTAGTTCTTTGCATCTTTCACCATCATCAGGATGGGTTCGTACATGGAGCCGTAGTGTTTCTTTGCCTGCACCCCAGAACTGTCATATGACCAGACGATGCGACTTTTGATGGTAAAGAACTTGCGGCACTGGATATCGATAAAGGGCATGTTTTCCGTGCTGTTCATGATGTACATGCTGCCCTGCTTTTTCAGAACGCGGTGGCACTCTGCAATCACTTCAAACAGCCAGTCGATAAACAGTTCTTCTTTCCAGGCTTCGATCAGACCATCAAAATTTTTACCGATGTTATAAGGTGGGTCGGCAAAGATCAGATCGACGCTTTCGGTGGGTAGTTTTTTAAGCTCGGCAAGTGCATCACCGTGAATAATAGTCTTAGCTTCATTACCAAACCGGGTCGGTTCACATCCTGTTCTCATGGTCACTCCCTTTGTGACACCTATAAAAAAGGCGCTTCCCCATGCCGAGTAGCGCCTTTTTAATCAAGCATTTAGCTAACCTGAATTAGTTCATGCCGTACTTTTTCAATTTTTTACGCAGCGTACCACGGTTGATGCCCATCATCAGCGCAGCACGGGTCTGGTTACCACGGGTGTATTGCATCACCATGTCCAACAGGGGCTGTTCTACTTCAGCCAGTACCAGCTCATAGAGGTCATTCACATCCTGACCATTCAGTTGAGCAAAATAGTTCTTCAGTGCCTGTTTAACCGAGTCACGCAGGGGTTTTTGGGTTACCTGATCCTGAGAGTTAACGGTAGAAACGGTCAGTACGTCAGAATTTACGCGTTGTTCGAACATAGTTCTGTCAGCTCTTTATTTCTGTTTACGCAAAATTTTCGAAGTATGCCTCCAACGCCTCCAGCTGTTCGCTGGCATCCTCAATGGCGTTGAATGTGCGCCGAAACTGGTCATTTGGAGCGTGTTCCTGGAGATACCAGGAAACGTGTTTACGTGCAATTCGGTATCCTTTTGCCGGACCATAAAAGTCATGCAGTTCCCGAACGTGCGCGCAAAGCAAGCGCTTAACCTCTGCCAAAGGCAGCGGGGGCAGCAACTCCCCAGTGTCCAGATAATGCTGGATTTCCCGAAAGATCCAGGGTCTTCCCTGAGCTGCACGGCCTATCATCAGAGCATCCGCCCCTGTATAGTCGAGCACAGCTCTGGCTTTAAGCGGGTCAGTAATGTCGCCATTCGCGATAACCGGAATGGAAACTTTCTGCTTAACTGCCCGAATACTGTCGTACTCAGCTTCTCCATTGAACAAACAGGCGCGTGTACGGCCATGAATGGTCAGAGCCTGAATGCCACAGTCTTCAGCCAGTTGGGCAATCTCTTCACAGTTACGGTGTTCTGGCGCCCAGCCGGTGCGAATCTTCAGGGTAACAGGAACGTCCACTGCATTGACGACCTCGGTAAGGATCGATTTAACGACATCCGGGTACTGCAAGAGGGCTGAACCTGCGAGCTTGCGATTCACTTTTTTAGCCGGGCAACCCATATTGATATCAATAATCTGGGCACCGCTTTCCACGTTAATACGTGCTGCATCTGCCATTTCTTTCGGATCGCTACCAGCAATTTGCACGGTGCGAATACCGGGTTCATCAATGTGCACCATCCGTAAACGAGATTTGTCGCTTTCCCAAACCTGAGGGTTAGAAGACATCATCTCGGATACTGTCAATCCGGCTCCCATCTCGTAGCACAACGTCCGAAAAGGTCTGTCTGTAATGCCAGCCATGGGCGCTGCGATCAGGCGATTTCTGAGCTGATATTGTCCGATGCGCATGAGTTAAGAAATGACCATACTGTGACTGCAAGGCGGCGTATATTACGCATTTTTTGCACGAGATGAAAGGCCAAACTTTGACCAATCCTCTGAGATGGATCAAAGAATTGCATTTAAAATGAGCGTAGCGCGATAATTAATCATAAAAATCATCATATTAGAAAATAGTGACTAAAATTTACACTCAAAGAAATTTGAGTAAGTTCTCAATTTTTCTTTATGAATGAAAATTTTGGCACGCAAAATTGCGTAAATAATCAGCAAATTTACGTGCCTTTTGTGACCTTGCTCGCACTTCGCCCTGCATCACCATGTGGTTATGCGAAGGTTAATTCTTACGACCAGTAATGCGACACCACTCTTCTTTTTCCACAACCGGGTCGAGCGTGAAGTTATCAGCATAAGCTTCACAAACGCTCTCTGCCTGGCTTGCCAGAATACCGGAAAGGCCCAGCAAACCGCCTGAAACCGGCAGGACGCTGATTAACGGTGCCAGTTCACGTAATGGGCCTGCGAGGATATTAGCGACCACCACGTCGGCTTTCATTTCTTCTGGCTGATCTTTCGGGAGATAGAGTTCCAGACGCTCGGAAACGCCATTGCGTTCAGCGTTGTCACGGCTTGCCTGAATAGCCTGCGGGTCGATATCAATACCAATAGCTTTTGCTGCACCAAGTTTCAGCGCCGCTATAGCCAGAATGCCGGAGCCACAACCAAAGTCGATGACCGTTTTACCGGTTAAATCGAGGCTGTCGAGCCATTGCAGGCACAGAGAGGTGGTTGGATGAGTCCCTGTACCAAACGCCAGGCCTGGGTCTAACATTACGTTGACAGCGTTTTCGTCCGGCACATCACGCCAGCTTGGGCAGATCCACAGACGTTCACCAAAGCGCATTGGGTGGAAATTATCCATCCATTCGCGCTCCCAGTCTTTATCTTCCAGTTGTTCGATTTTATGCGCGAAGCCCGCGCCGAGCAGCGGATGGTTTTCCAGAATCGCCACAACTTCATTCATGTCAGTTTCAGCGTCGAACAGACCTATCACATCGGTATCGCCCCACAGGCGAGTTTCGCCAGGCAGCGGCTCAAACACCGGTGTATCGTGGGTGTCCTGAAAAGTGATAGAAACGGCACCCGCTTCCATCAGCGCATCGCTAAGATCTTCTGCGTTCGCGCCGGTGGTGTTCAGTTTCAGTTGGATCCAAGGCATGGTAAAACTCTTTATTTATCAGTAGTCAAACGGTAGCTTGCGGGACGGATGTACCGAAACGGTTTCCGACCAGGAAAGCCAGCAAACTTAGCAGTAACGAGGGCACGATAGGGTGGAAGCCCAGGTACTGAATATTCAGCGTCGCAAGTACGGCATACAGCACGCCGCCGACGATCATGGCACTTAGCGCGCCTTTGGCGTTGGCGCGTTCCCAGTAAAGACCCAGCACCAGCGGCCACAGGAAAACGGCTTCCAGCCCTCCGAAGGCCAGCAAATTCAGCCAGATGATCATTTCTGGCGGCTTCCAGGCGGCAAGCAGCAGCAACGCGCCGAGCACTAACGTAATTACTGCCGACATCCGCTTCAGACGCGTCTCATTTTGCATTTGATCCGGACGGATATTCAGATAGAGATCTTTAATGATCGTAGCGGAACTTTGCAGCAATTGGGCGTTGATTGTCGACATGATCGCAGCCATTGGTGCAGCAAGGAAGATCCCGGCAGCAAATGGCGGCAGCACTTTTACCATCAACGTTGGGATCACCAGATCCGGTACGGTGAGATCGGGGATCACTGCCCGACCTAACGCTCCGGCAAGGTGCATACCAAACATCAGGATCGCCACCACAACCGTACCAATGATGATCCCACGATGTACTGCTTTACTGTCTTTATAAGAGATGCAGCGCACAGCGGTATGCGGCAGACCAATCACGCCAAAACACACCAGCACCCAGAACGACGTCATAAAGGCTGGCGACAGAATATCGTCAGCACCTTGCGGCGTAACCAGCTGCGGATCGATGGTTTGCAGCGTCTCTACTGCGTTGCTTAATCCGCCAGCAGCATGGACCACGCCGACCAGCAGCACAATGGTGCCAATCAACATCACCAGCCCTTGCATAGTGTCGTTCAGCACGCTGGCGCGAAAGCCGCCAAAGGCGGTATACAACGCAATGCTGATACCGAAAATCAGCAGGCCGGTTTCATAAGGAATACCCGCAGCGGTTTCCAGCAGGCGCGCACCGCCGATAAACTGCACGGTCATCGCACCAACGAACGCAACCAGCAAACTCAAACTTGCCAGCCACACCAGAAGACGGCTCTGGTAACGGGCAAACAGCATATCGTTCAGCGTTACTGCATTGTAACGGCGCGCGAGAATCGCGAACTTTTTGCCGAGAATACCGAGCGAAAGCCAGACTGCCGGTAGCTGGATCATCGCCAGTAATACCCAGCCCAGCCCGTATTTATAAGCAGCACCAGGCCCGCCGATAAACGAACTGGCGCTGATATAGGTTGCGGTGAGCGTCATCGCCAGCACAATACCGCCCATAGAACGGCTGCCGAGGAAATACTCATTAAGGAACGTGCCCGCGCTCCGTTTACGCATCGCGTAGACAGAGATCCCGAACACAACCACCAGATAGGCGACCAGCGGTAGAATTACTTCAAGCTGCATCGTCATCCTCCAGCGGGATATCGCGATAGATAAATTTCACCATCGCCCAGCACAGTCCAATAAACAGCAGCGGCGTCAGGATGCAGGCCATCTCAAACCAGCGTGGAAAGCCGGTAAAACCGGGGGCAACGCCAGGTAAGTAAGCGGCTACTAACCATACAGCCAGATACAAAAGGGTCAGCCCCAGCGCCCAGCGCGCCTCTTTATGGGCCTGAACAAAACGAGTGTCCATTTTTTGTCCCTGATGGGTGAAGAAAGCGGGGATTGTACCTTATGGGGCTTGTCGATCCCCAGAAATAAAAAAGGCCGGAAAATCCGGCCTTTTGACGTTTTTGCAGTCTTATTTTTCCTGAAGACCGAGTTTTTTCTCCAGATAGTGGATGTTAGTGCCACCATGCTGGAAGTTCTCGTCGTTCATGATGCGGATCTGCAGATCAACGTTGGTTTTGATACCGTCGATGATTAGCTCCTGCAGCGCATTCTTCATACGTGCAATTGCCACGTCACGGTTTTCACCGTAGCAAATCAGTTTGCCGATCATTGAGTCATAGTACGGCGGCACGGTGTAGCCAGCGTAGATATGAGACTCCCAACGCACGCCAAAACCGCCAGGTGCGTGGAAACGGGTGATTTTGCCCGGGCTTGGCAGGAAGGTGTTCGGATCTTCGGCGTTGATACGGCATTCCACCGCATGGCCGCGAACGTGAACTTCTTCTTGCTTGATCGACAGCGGTTGACCTGCCGCGATACGCAGCTGTTCTTTGATCAGGTCAACGCCGGTGATCATTTCAGTAACCGGGTGTTCTACCTGAATACGGGTGTTCATTTCGATGAAATAGAACTCGCCGTTTTCGAACAGGAACTCGAAAGTACCTGCACCGCGATAGCCGATATCAACACACGCTTTAGCGCAACGTTCGCCGATGTAACGACGCAGTTCCGGGGTAATGCCCGGTGCTGGCGCTTCTTCGACGACTTTCTGGTGACGACGCTGCATGGAGCAGTCACGTTCTGCCAGATAGATTGCGTTGCCCTGACCGTCCGCTAGTACCTGGATCTCGACGTGGCGAGGATTTTCCAGGTATTTCTCCATATACACCATATCATTGCTAAAAGCAGCTTTCGCTTCCGCACGGGTCATGGAGATAGACTGCGCCAGTTCAGCGTCGCTGCGCACAACGCGCATACCGCGACCGCCGCCGCCGCCGGAGGCTTTGATAATCACCGGATAACCAATGCGTTTTGCAATGGCGCGGTTTTTATCCATATCATCGCCCAGCGGGCCGTCAGAACCCGGAACGCAAGGAACGCCAGCTTTTTTCATCGCTGCAATTGCAGACACTTTGTCGCCCATCAGGCGAATAGTGTCTGCTTTCGGGCCGATGAAGATAAAGCCAGAGCGTTCAACCTGCTCGGCAAAATTAGCGTTTTCGGAAAGGAAGCCGTAACCCGGATGGATTGCTACTGCGCCGGTGATTTCAGCGGCGCTGATGATAGCCGGGATGTTCAGATAACTTTTTACTGACGGAGCCGGGCCAATACAGACCGTTTCATCTGCCAGTAATACGTGTTTTAAATCGCGATCCGCGCTGGAGTGCACAGCGACAGTCTTAATGCCCAGTTCTTTACAGGCACGAAGAATACGCAATGCAATCTCGCCACGGTTGGCAATAACAATTTTATCCAGCATGTTCGCCTCGTTACTCGATGACGACCAGCGGCTCGTCAAATTCTACCGGTTGTCCACTTTCGACCAGAATTGCTTTCACAGTACCGGATTTGTCTGCTTCGATCTGGTTCATCATTTTCATGGCTTCAACGATGCACAGGGTATCGCCCACGTTCACTTTCTGACCCACTTCGATGAACGCTTTCGCGTCCGGGCTTGGGGTGCGATAGAAAGTACCAACCATTGGGGAACGTACGATGTGACCACTGATTTCCGCTGCTGCTGGCGCTTCCATGGAAGGAACGGTCGCCGGAGCGGCTGCGTTAGATTGAGCTGGCTGCTGCATCATCGGTGCAGCGTAAGCTTGTTGCATCATCGGGAAACTAGCGGCAGGTGCTGCACGGCTGATGCGTACTGACTCTTCGCCTTCAGAAATTTCCAGTTCAGAGATGCCTGATTCTTCAACCAGCTCGATCAGTTTTTTAATCTTACGAATATCCATGAGTGGGTTCCGTACTCTTTGTTTAGTGTGATTGTGACAGGCGTTTCAGCGCCGTCTGTAAAGCGTATGCCCCGACAGCTGTATGCATAGCGATAAATTCCAGCTGACCGGGACGCCGGTCTATTTTGCCCCAGAGCGTCAATGTGAGACTTGACGGACATTGTGCAGCGATCTGCTGCTATCCTCCGGCAAAAAACAAAATATACCTTCGTTGCGCCATTGTCACCTTTTCCGCAGCTTAAAAACCGCGTTAGGGAGAACGAAGTCGCACATTATAACGATTTCGTAGCAATTGGCAGCTAAATACTGGTCTTATCAGGGAAGATAATCAACAGCTAACATGTAAATAACTTTCAACGCCGTGCATTTTGCAACAAGCCGCACAGTTCATGAAATTAGCGCCACCATTGACGGAACTTCTTAAAACGTAAGGCTAAAAGCAGTAAAGCCAGCCCGGCGTAGATAACCGGCTGTGGTGAGATAATCTTCACTGACCACAGATAATGTATGGGAGCCAGGATCGCGACCAGATAGACGAAGTTATGCAACTGTTGCCAGCGTTTACCTAAGTTTCGCTGCATCGCCTGCGTGGAAGTGAATGCTAAAGCCAGTAAAATCAGCCAACTGACAATGCCGAGCGTTAAATAAGGTCTGGTGATTAATTCCTGACCGAATAACGTCAGGTTATTCACGCCCAGTTCCAGTAAGGCATAACTGGTTAAGTGCAGCGTTGCCCAGGCGAAACACCATAAACCTAGCAGGCGGCGGGTGCGTATCAATAAGGGCTGTTTAGCATAGCGCGCTAGTGGCGTAATTAATAAGGTCGCCAGCAAGAATTTCAGCGCAGTCCGACCAGTAAAATGCTGAATATCTTTCACCGGATCGGCGCTTAATCCGCCATGATTGATTGCCCATACCAGCCAGACAAACGGTAAAAATCCGGCAAGATGCAGGCAAACTTTCAGCCATGTCACTTGTTTTGCTGTCAGTCGCACTTAAAAATTCTCCCGTAAATCCAGGCCACGATAAAGCGACGCTACTTGATCGGCGTATCCGTTAAACAGCAGCGTAGGCTGGCGTTGTACATCCAGAATGCCGCCTGAACCAATAAAACGTTCGGTGGCCTGCGACCAACGGGGATGATCAACATGCGGATTGACGTTGGCGTAAAAGCCATATTCATTGGGCGCAGCCAGATTCCAGGTGGTTGGCGGACGTTCGCGGGTCAGCTTAATGCTGACAATCGATTTAATCCCTTTAAAGCCATATTTCCACGGCACAATCAGCCGCACCGGTGCGCCATTTTGTGGTGGTAGCGCCTTGCCATAGACACCGACGGTCATCAGCGTGAGTGGATGCATCGCTTCGTCGAGACGTAATCCTTCTATATAAGGATATTTCAGGCCGCCGCCAATAAACCGGTCCTGCTGGCCTGGCATCTGTTCCGGCGCATAAATGGTTTCGAAGGCGACGTATTTTGCGTTACTGGTTGGTTCCGCCAGTGCCAGTAATTTGTGCAGCGGGAAACCAATCCACGGTACGACCATCGACCATGCTTCCACGCAGCGCATACGGTAAATCCGCTCTTCCAGCGGGAAACGACGGGTTAAGGCTTCGTGGTCGAGCGTTAACGGTTTGGCGACTTCACCACTGATTTTCAACGTCCACGGATCGGTTTTCAGGCTGCCGGCATTTGCCGCTGGGTCCGCTTTATCCAGCCCGAACTCATAGTAGTTGTTATAGCCGGAAACTTTATCTTCCGGCGTGAGCGGCAGATTATTTTGCCAGGCGGCAGGTTTACTAAACTCCAGCGGCTTCCCGGCAGGTGCGGGCGGGCGATCGTTGCCCTTAAACCAGTTAAGCAGGTCGGCATGTGTAGTGGTTGGCAGAGAAAGTGCAGCTGCGCTGATGCCTAATGTTTTCAGAATCTGCCGACGTTGCATAAAAAAAGCCGATTCGGCAGTGACATCGGCTTCTGTAAATTGACGAATTTTTTTCATAACAGACTCCCGGTATGCTCCTGATTACTATGGCAGGGAGAATGTCAAAGTGCTGCTAAAATTCGTTAGTTATATGTAAATTATTTTGTACGAAATCTTAACTTATTTTTACCAGTGTGCGCCCCTGCACCTGGTTATTAATAATGGCTTCGGCAAACTTCGGTGCCTCTGTCAGTGAGATTTCTTTTGCTGCCTGTGAATAGAATGATTCCGGTAGATCAGCGACCAGACGCTGCCAGGCCTGCGCCCGACGAGCTGGTGGCGTCATGACTGAATCCACTCCTTGCAGACGGACGTTGCGCAGAATAAACGGCATTACCGTGGTTGGCAGAGCAAAGCCACCCGCCAGACCACAAGCCGCCACGCAGCCGCCGTAGTTCATTTGTGCCAGTACTTTCGCCAGTACTTTGTCACCAACGGTGTCAATTGCGCCTGCCCAGAGTTGTTTTTCCAGCGGACGGGATTCAGCAAACTCATCGCGCGGCAGAATACGGCTGGCGCCTAAACTTTTCAGATACTCATGGGTACTTTCGCGACCAGATACAGCAACGACCTGATAACCTAACTTATGCAACAGCGCCACGGCTGTACTGCCGACGCCGCCGCTGGCACCCGTCACCACAATCTCGCCATCCTGCGGACGAATACCGGCATCTTCCAGTGCCATTACGCACAGCATGGCGGTAAACCCGGCAGTACCGATAATCATCGCTTTACGCGCGTCCAGACCTTGCGGCATCGCAACAAGCCAGTCACCTTTTACGCGCGCCTGTTGTGCCAGCCCGCCCCAGTGGTTTTCACCGACGCCCCAACCCGTCAGTAACACTTCCTGACCGGCATGAAAACGAGGATCTTCACTGGCGCGTACCGTTCCGGCGAAGTCAATGCCAGGAATCATCGGAAAATTACGGATGATTTTTCCTTTACCAGTAATCGCCAGTGCATCTTTATAATTCAGACTCGACCACTGGACATCGACCGTCACATCGCCTTCCGGCAGGCGACTTGCGTCCAGAGTCTGTACAGATGCGAGGGTTTTACCGTCCTGCTGTTCTAAAAGTAACGCCTGCATAAGAGATCCTCATGTGCATGATGGATTGGAAAATAATTTCTGAAGACTATACTCGCTAATGGAAAAGCAAAGCCGATGAAGCGCAATAAATTGCGAGATAAATCTGATTTGCTAGTATGCCCGCGTCCTCACTATCGGAGTTAACACAAGGATGAGATTAACGACGAAATTTTCGGCCTTTGTCACGCTGCTCACCGGGTTAACAATTTTTGTGACTCTGCTGGGCTGCTCGCTTAGTTTCTACAACGCCATTCAGTATAAGTTTAGTCATCGTGTTCAGGCAGTGGCGACGGCGATCGATACCCACCTTGTGTCGAATGACTTCAGCACATTGAGGCCACAAATCAGCGAACTGATGATGTCTGCAGATATCGTTCGCGTGGATCTTTTGCACGATAAAAAACAGGTTTATACCCAGTCCCGCAATGGTAGTTACCGTCCGGTGGGAACCAGCGATCTGTTTCGCGAACTGACTGTACCGTTGATTAAACATCCGGGGATGTCGCTGCGTTTGGTTTATCAGGACCCGATGGGCAACTATTTCCACTCGTTGATGACCACCGCACCGCTCACCAGTGCGATTGGATTTATCATTATTATGCTCTTCCTGGCAGTACGCTGGTTACAGCGGCAACTTGCCGGGCAAGAACTGCTGGAAACCCGCGCCACACGTATTTTAAATGGCGAGCGAGGCTCGAATGTGTTGGGAACCATCTATGAATGGCCGCCCAGAACCAGCAGTGCGCTGGATACGCTGCTTTGTGAAATTCAGAACGCACGCGAACAGCACAGTCGTCTTGATACACTGATTCGCTCCTATGCTGCTCAGGACATCAAAACCGGCCTTAATAACCGACTCTTTTTCGATAATCAGTTAGCAACGTTACTGGAAGATCAGGAGAAAGTGGGGACTCACGGGATCGTGATGATGATCCGCCTGCCGGATTTCAATATGTTGAGCGATACCTGGGGGCACAGCCAGGTTGAAGAACAGCTCTTTACCCTGACAAATCTGTTATCGACATTTATGATGCGTTATCCGGGGGCGCTATTGGCGCGTTATCACCGTAGCGATTTCGCCGTGCTGTTGCCACACCGGACATTAAAAGAGGCGGAGAGTATTGCCGGGCAATTGATCAAGGCGGTCGATACCTTACCGACGAATAAAATGCTGGATCGTGATGATATGATTCACATCGGCATCTGTGCCTGGCGTAGCGGGCAGGATACCGAACAGGTGATGGAACATGCGGAATCCGCCACGCGCAATGCAGGATTACAGGGCGGCAATAGCTGGGCTATTTACGATGACTCGTTACCTGAAAAAGGGCGCGGTAACGTTCGTTGGCGTACGCTCATCGAGCAAATGCTGAGTCGCGGCGGCCCGCGTCTTTATCAGAAACCGGCGGTTACCCGTGAAGGGCAGGTTCATCACCGCGAACTGATGTGTCGTATCTTTGATGGTAACGAAGAGGTCAGTTCGGCGGAATATATGCCGATGGTGTTGCAGTTTGGCTTATCGGAAGAGTATGACCGTCTGCAAGTCAGTCGCCTCATCCCGCTGTTACGCTATTGGCCGCAAGAAAATCTGGCGATTCAGGTCACCGTTGAGTCGTTGATTCGCCCGCGTTTCCAGCGTTGGCTACGCGATACACTGATGCAGTGTGAAAAATCACAGCGAAAACGCATAATTATTGAACTTGCAGAGGCTGATGTTGGTCAACATATCGGTCGCTTGCAACCTGTCATTCGTTTGGTGAATGCTTTAGGAGTTCGGGTCGCCGTCAACCAGGCTGGTTTGACGCTGGTAAGTACCCGTTGGATCAAAGAACTTAATGTCGAATTACTCAAGCTCCATCCGGGGCTGGTAAGAAACATTGAGAAGCGAACAGAGAATCAATTGTTGGTTCAGAGCATGGTAGAAGCGTGTTCCGGGACCAACACCCAGGTTTACGCTACTGGCGTACGTTCGCGAAGCGAGTGGCAGACCCTGATTCAGCGTGGGGTTTTGGGTGGGCAGGGGGATTTTTTTGCGTCCTCACAGCCACTTGATACTAACGTGAAAAAATATTCACAAAGATACTCGGTTTAACCTGCCGTTTGATCCGTTTTCACGTAGAATAACGCGCGCTGCGTTTCACGGGAGCGTGCTTGTCTGTTCGCCAGATTGTTGCAGCACATATGCAGATTAATGACCTTACGCAGTTGCAAACAGGCGAGGAATGCATGCTGATGCATTTAGCCTCTCTGGACTCAGGTAGAGATTTGTAACAAAGGAAACAAACTGCACTAATTTTCACCGTAGCAGATGATTTTTGCGCCTTGTCGCTGCTGCGTGTGGTTGGTAAAGTAAGCGGATTTTCTTTTCCGCCCCAGCTTTCAGGATTATCCCTTAGTATGTTGAAAAAATTTCGTGGCATGTTTTCCAATGACTTGTCCATTGACCTGGGTACTGCGAATACCCTCATTTATGTAAAAGGACAAGGCATCGTATTGAATGAGCCTTCTGTGGTGGCTATTCGTCAGGATCGTGCCGGTTCACCGAAAAGCGTAGCTGCAGTAGGTCATGACGCGAAGCAGATGCTGGGCCGTACGCCGGGCAATATTGCTGCCATTCGCCCAATGAAAGATGGCGTTATCGCTGATTTCTTCGTGACTGAAAAGATGCTCCAGCACTTTATCAAACAAGTGCACAGCAACAGCTTTATGCGTCCAAGCCCGCGAGTTCTGGTTTGTGTGCCGGTTGGCGCTACCCAGGTTGAGCGCCGTGCTATTCGTGAATCCGCGCAGGGCGCAGGCGCCCGCGAAGTATTCCTGATTGAAGAGCCGATGGCCGCAGCAATCGGCGCCGGCTTGCCGGTATCTGAAGCAACCGGTTCCATGGTGGTTGATATCGGTGGTGGTACTACTGAAGTTGCCGTTATCTCCCTGAACGGTGTGGTTTACTCCTCTTCTGTACGTATCGGCGGTGACCGCTTCGACGAAGCGATCATCAACTACGTTCGTCGTAACTACGGTTCTCTGATCGGTGAAGCGACTGCAGAACGTATCAAACACGAAATCGGTTCTGCTTATCCGGGCGATGAAGTCCGTGAAATTGAAGTTCGTGGCCGTAACCTGGCAGAAGGCGTGCCACGCGGCTTTACATTGAATTCCAACGAAATCCTCGAAGCGCTGCAAGAGCCGCTGACCGGCATCGTTAGCGCGGTGATGGTTGCGCTGGAGCAGTGCCCGCCGGAACTCGCTTCCGACATTTCCGAGCGCGGAATGGTGCTCACTGGCGGTGGTGCGCTGCTGCGTAACCTTGACCGTTTGTTAATGGAAGAAACCGGCATTCCTGTTGTTGTTGCTGAAGACCCGCTGACCTGTGTGGCGCGCGGTGGCGGCAAAGCACTGGAAATGATCGACATGCACGGCGGCGACCTGTTCAGCGAAGAGTAATCGGATGCAGGCAGGGGAAGCATCTGTTTGCCCTGCCTGGTCTGATACGAGAATACGCATAACTTATGAAGCCAATTTTTAGCCGTGGCCCGTCGCTACAGATTCGCCTTATTCTGGCGGTGCTGGTGGCGCTCGGCGTTATTATTGCCGACAGTCGCCTGGGGATGTTTAGTCAAATCCGTACCTATATGGATACCGCCGTCAGTCCTTTCTACTTTGTTTCCAATGCTCCTCGAGAATTGCTGGATGGCGTATCGCAGACGCTGGCCTCGCGTGATCAACTAGAACTTGAAAACCGGGCGTTACGTCAGGAATTGCTGTTGAAAAACAGCGAACTGCTGATGCTTGGACAATACAAACAGGAGAACGCGCGCCTGCGCGAGCTGCTGGGTTCTCCGTTGCGCCAGGATGAGCAGAAGATGGTGACCCAGGTTATCTCTACGGTTAACGATCCGTACAGCGATCAAGTCGTTATCGACAAAGGCAGCGTTAACGGAGTTTATGAAGGCCAGCCGGTCATCAGCGACAAAGGTGTTGTTGGCCAGGTGGTGGCGGTCGCCAAACTGACCAGCCGCGTGCTGCTGATTTGCGACGCGACCCATGCACTGCCAATTCAGGTACTCCGTAATGATATCCGCGTAATTGCTGCGGGTAACGGTTGTACTGATGATTTACAACTTGAGCACCTGCCAGCGAATACTGATATTCGTGTTGGTGATGTATTGGTGACATCTGGTCTTGGTGGACGCTTCCCGGAAGGTTATCCGGTGGCGGTCGTCTCTTCTGTGAAACTCGATACCCAGCGCGCTTATACCGTGATCCAGGCGCGTCCGACTGCGGGGCTGCAACGTTTGCGTTATCTGCTGCTGCTGTGGGGCGCAGATCGTAACGGTGCTAATCCCATGACGCCGGAAGAGGTGCATCGCGTCGCTAATGAACGCCTGATGCAGATGATGCCGCAGGTATTGCCTTCGCCAGACGCAATGGGACCAAAACTTCCGGAACCGGCAACGGGAATTACCCAGCCAGACCCGCAGCAACCTGCAACAGGTACTGCCACTAACCGCTCTCCACAAAGGGCTACGCCGCCGCAAAGTGGTGCTCAACCGCCTGCACGTGCGCCGGGAGGGCAATAGTGGCGAGATATCGTAGCCAGGGGCGCTGGGTTATCTGGCTCTCTTTCCTCATCGCCTTGTTACTACAAATTATGCCCTGGCCGGATAATCTCATCGTTTTCCGGCCAAACTGGGTATTGCTCATCTTATTGTATTGGATCCTGGCCTTGCCTCATCGCGTAAATGTGGGCACAGGTTTTGTGATGGGTGCCATACTGGATCTGATCAGTGGCTCTACGCTCGGTGTCCGGGCGTTGTCGATGAGTATCATTGCTTATCTGGTAGCACTGAAATTCCAGCTTTTCCGCAACCTGGCATTATGGCAGCAGGCGCTGGTCGTCATGTTGCTTTCGCTGGTAGTGGATATTATTGTTTTCTGGGCAGAGTTTTTAGTGATCAACGTCTCTTTCAGACCCGAAGTGTTCTGGAGTAGTGTAGTCAATGGTGTGCTCTGGCCGTGGATTTTCTTGCTGATGCGCAAAATCCGTCAGCAGTTTGCAGTGCAATAAAGGTTTCTATGACTTCTCTGTATTTAGCTTCCGGTTCTCCGCGTCGTCAGGAGTTACTTGCGCAACTTGGCGTGACCTTTGAACGTATTGTTACGGGCATTGAGGAACAGCGTCATCCGCAGGAGAGCGCGCAGCAGTATGTTATGCGTCTGGCGCGTGAGAAAGCGCAAGCAGGTGTTGCTCATACTGCGCAGGATCTCCCGGTGCTGGGAGCGGATACCATCGTTGTCCTGAATGGGGAAGTGTTAGAGAAACCGCGCGATGCAGAACATGCGGCGCAGATGTTGCGCAAATTATCGGGACAGACTCATCAGGTAATGACGGCGGTGGCGCTGGCAGACAGCCAGTACATTCTCGATTGTCTGGTGGTCACCGATGTGACGTTCAGAACGTTAACAGACGAAGACATTGCGGGCTATGTTGCCAGCGGTGAACCGTTAGATAAAGCAGGTGCATACGGTATTCAGGGGCTGGGTGGTTGTTTTGTCAGGAAGATAAATGGCAGCTATCACGCCGTAGTCGGCTTACCGCTGGTTGAAACGTATGAATTATTAAGTAATTTTAACGCACTGCGTGACAAAAGGGATAAACATGACGGCTGAATTGTTGGTAAACGTAACGCCTTCGGAAACACGAGTGGCGTATATTGATGGCGGTATTCTGCAGGAAATTCATATTGAACGTGAGGCGCGACGCGGAATAGTAGGCAATATCTACAAGGGTCGTGTAAGTCGTGTACTTCCGGGTATGCAGGCGGCTTTTGTAGATATTGGGCTGGATAAAGCCGCGTTTCTTCATGCATCCGACATCATGCCGCACACCGAATGTGTGGCGGGTGAAGAACAAAAGCAGTTCACGGTGCGCGATATTTCAGAGCTGGTGCGTCAGGGACAAGATCTGATGGTGCAGGTGGTGAAAGACCCGCTTGGCACTAAAGGTGCGCGCCTGACCACAGATATCACGCTGCCATCTCGCTATCTGGTGTTTATGCCGGGTGCATCTCACGTTGGGGTTTCCCAACGCATTGAAAGTGAATCTGAACGTGAACGCCTGAAAAAAGTGGTCGCAGAGTATTGCGACGAGCAGGGCGGATTTATCATCCGTACTGCGGCGGAAGGGGTTGGCGAAGCGGAGCTGGCCTCTGATGCTGCCTACCTGAAACGTGTCTGGACCAAAGTGATGGAGCGTAAAAAGCGTCCACAGACCCGTTATCAACTGTACGGCGAACTGGCGCTGGCGCAGCGTGTTCTGCGTGATTTCGCCGACGCTGAGCTGGATCGTATTCGCGTTGACTCGCGCCTGACTTACGAAGCATTGCTTGAGTTCACCTCGGAATATATTCCTGAGATGACCAGCAAGCTGGAGCATTACACCGGACGCCAGCCAATTTTCGATCTCTTTGATGTCGAAAACGAAATCCAGCGGGCGCTGGAACGCAAAGTAGAACTGAAATCCGGCGGCTATCTGATTATCGACCAGACCGAAGCGATGACCACTGTGGACATCAATACCGGGGCGTTTGTCGGTCATCGCAATCTGGACGACACCATCTTCAATACCAATATTGAAGCGACGCAGGCTATCGCTCGCCAGTTACGGTTGCGTAACCTGGGCGGGATTATCATTATTGATTTCATCGACATGAATAATGAAGATCACCGTCGCCGCGTATTGCATTCGCTGGAACAGGCGTTGAGTAAAGACCGGGTGAAAACCAGCGTTAACGGTTTTTCTGCTCTGGGGTTGGTGGAAATGACGCGTAAACGCACCCGCGAAAGCATTGAGCACGTACTGTGTAATGAATGCCCTACCTGCCACGGTCGCGGAACGGTAAAAACCGTGGAAACGGTATGCTATGAAATCATGCGCGAGATCGTTCGCGTGCACCATGCTTACGACTCTGACCGTTTCCTGGTCTATGCTTCTCCGGCAGTAGCGGAAGCCTTGAAAGGCGAAGAATCTCACTCGCTGGCGGAAGTGGAAATTTTCGTAGGCAAGCAGGTTAAAGTACAAATCGAACCGCTCTACAACCAGGAGCAGTTTGACGTCGTAATGATGTAAACAGATGCTGGGCCGCCATCCGGCAAAGGGTTTTTGAGTCACATTTTTAGCAGACAAGGAGTGACGGGTGAGGCGATTGCCGGGGATTTTACTGCTTACTGGAGCCGCGCTCGTTGTGATCGCTGCGCTGCTGGTCAGCGGCCTGCGTATTGCTTTACCGCACCTCGACGCCTGGCGCCCGGAAATCCTTAACAAAATTGAATCCGCGACGGGTATGCCGGTGGCAGCCAGTCAGCTCTCCGCCAGTTGGCAAAATTTTGGCCCAACACTTGAAGCACACGACATCCGCGCTGAGTTGAAAGATGGCGGTGAGTTTTCGGTTAAACGTGTCACCCTGGCGCTGGATGTCTGGCAGAGCCTGCTGCATATGCGCTGGCAGTTTCGCGACCTCACTTTCTGGCAACTGCGCTTTCGCACCAATACTCCCATCACCAGTGGTGGTAGTAATGATAGCCTGGAAGCCAGCCACATCAGCGATCTGTTTCTTCGTCAGTTCGATCACTTCGATCTCCGCGATAGCGAAATCAGCTTCCTGACACCATCCGGTCAGCGCGCTGAACTGGCGATCCCGCAACTCACCTGGCTTAACGATCCACGTAGACACCGCGCGGAAGGTCAGGTAAGTCTCTCCAGTCTGACCGGACAACACGGCGTGATGCAGGTGCGCATGGATCTGCGTGATGACGAGGGACTGTTAAGCAATGGTCGCGTCTGGCTCCAGGCTAATGACATTGACCTGAAGCCGTGGCTCGGTAAATGGATGCAGGACAATATTGCGCTGGAAACGGCACAGTTCTCCCTTGAAGGCTGGATGACGATCGACAAAGGCGATGTGATCGGCGGCGATGTCTGGCTGAAACAGGGTGGTGCAAGCTGGCTGGGCGAGAAAAAAACACATTCGCTGTCGGTGGATAATCTGACCGCGCACATAACGCGCGAACATTCGGGCTGGCAGTTTTCCATTCCTGATACGCGGATCACCATGGACGGCAAACCCTGGCCGAGTGGAGCTTTGACGCTGGCCTGGATACCGGAACAGGACGTTGGCGGCAAAAACAATAAACGCAGTGACGAACTACGGATTCGCGCCAGCAATCTGGAGCTGGCGGGGCTGGAAGGCATACGCCCATTAGCAGCGAAACTTTCACCTGCGCTGGGTGATATCTGGCGTTCAACCCAGCCGAGCGGCAAGATCAACACGCTGGCGCTGGATATCCCGCTTCAGGCGGCAGAGAAGACCCGCTTTCAGGCATCGTGGAGCGATCTGGCCTGGAAACAATGGAAATTATTGCCAGGCGCGGAACATTTCTCCGGGACGCTTTCAGGAAGCGTAGAAAATGGTTTGCTGACGGCTTCCATGAAGCAGGCGAAAATGCCTTACGAAACGGTATTTCGCGCACCGCTGGAAATTGCCGACGGTCAGGCAACTATAAGCTGGTTGAATAATGACAAAGGTTTCCAGCTGGATGGTCGTAACATCGACGTCAAAGCTAAAGCCGTCCATGCGCGCGGCGGTTTTCGTTACCTGCAACCTGCTAACGATGAACCCTGGCTGGGGATTCTGGCTGGCATTAGTACCGATGATGGTTCACAAGCCTGGCGCTATTTCCCGGAAAACCTGATGGGGAAAGAGTTAGTCGATTATCTAAGTGGCGCAATTCAGGGCGGTGAAGCGGATAACGCGACCCTGGTTTATGGCGGCAATCCACATCTTTTCCCTTACAAACACAACGAAGGTCAGTTTGAAGTGCTGGTGCCGCTGCGTAACGCGAAGTTTGCTTTCCAGCCAGATTGGCCAGCGTTGACTAATCTCGATATTGAACTGGACTTTATTAACGACGGTTTATGGATGAAAACCGATGGTGTTAATCTGGGCGGTGTGCGCGCCAGTAACCTCACTGCGGTGATCCCTGACTACTCGAAAGAAAAGTTGCTGATTGACGCTGACATTAAAGGTCCGGGTAAAGCCGTTGGTCCTTACTTTGATGAGACGCCGCTGAAGGATTCGCTGGGAGCGACCCTGCAAGAACTCCAGCTCGACGGCGATGTGAATGCTCGCTTACATCTCGATATCCCGCTGAACGGCGAACTGGTTACAGCGAAAGGTGAAGTGACGCTGCGCAACAACAGTCTGTTTATCAAACCCCTCGACAGCACTCTGAAAAATTTGAGCGGAAAATTCAGCTTTATCAATGGTGATCTGCAAAGTGAACCACTGACAGCAAGCTGGTTTAACCAGCCACTGAACGTGGATTTTTCCACCAAAGAAGGGGCGAAAGCCTACCAGGTTGCGGTGAATCTCAACGGCAACTGGCAACCGGCGAAAACCGGCGTTCTGCCTGAAGCGGTGAACGAAGCGTTAAGCGGCAGCGTGGCGTGGGATGGAAAAGTGGGTATTGAGCTGCCTTATCATGCTGGCGCGACCTATAACGTAGAGCTGAACGGCGATCTGAAGAATGTGAGTAGTCACTTACCCTCACCGTTAGCCAAACCTGCGGGCGAACCGCTACCGGTTAACATTAAGGTTGATGGCAATCTCAACAGCTTTGAATTAACCGGGCAGGCTGGCACGAAGAACCATTTCAATAGCCGCTGGTTGCTCGGTCAAAAGTTGACGCTTGAGCGCGCTATCTGGGCGGCAGACAGCAAAACGCTTCCCCCGTTACCGGAACAGAGTGGTGTTGAGTTAAATATGCCGCCAATGGACGGCGCCGAGTGGCTGGCGCTATTCCAGAAAGGCGCGACGGAAAAAGTTGGCAGCGCGGCGAGTTTCCCTCAGCACATTACGTTACGTACACCGGCGTTGTCATTGGGGAATCAGCAGTGGAATAACCTGAGCATCGTCTCGCAACCGATGGCAAACGGTACGCAGGTTGAGGCGCAAGGGCGTGAAATCAACGCTACGCTGGCGATGCGTAATAACGCGCCGTGGCTGGCGAATATTAAATATCTCTATTACAACCCGAACGTAGCAAAAACCGGTGGTAAATCAACGAGTTCATCACCTTTCCCGACCACGGAGCGCATCAGCTTCCGTGGCTGGTCGGACGCGCAAATACGTTGCGCAGAGTGCTGGTTCTGGGGGCAAAAATTCGGTCGCATCGACAGCGATATCACCATTTCCGGCGATACGTTAACGCTGACCAATGGACTGATTGATACCGGTTTCTCGCGACTCACTGCCGATGGTGAATGGGTTAACAATCCGGGGAATGAACGCACCTCGCTGAAAGGAAAACTGCGCGGACAGAAAATTGATGCCGCCGCAGAATTTTTTGGTGTCACGACGCCAATACGCCAGTCGTCATTTAATGTGGATTACGATTTACACTGGCGTAAAGCACCGTGGCAGCCAGATGAAGCGACATTGAATGGCATCATTCATACTCAACTGGGCAAAGGCGAAATTACCGAAATTAGCACCGGACATACCGGGCAATTGCTGCGCTTATTGAGCGTTGATGCCCTGATGCGTAAGCTGCGTTTTGATTTCAGGGATACCTTTGGCGAAGGGTTCTATTTTGACTCCATTCGCAGCACCGCGTGGATTAAAGACGGCGTTATGCACACTGACGATACGCTGGTGGATGGCCTGGAAGCGGATATCGCCATGAAAGGGTCGGTAAATCTGGTACGTCGCGATCTGAATATGGAAGCGGTTGTCGCACCAGAGATTTCTGCGACGGTGGGCGTGGCTGCAGCTTTTGCGGTTAACCCCATTGTCGGCGCGGCAGTGTTTGCCGCCAGTAAAGTGCTGGGGCCGCTGTGGAGCAAAGTTTCCATTTTGCGCTATCACATTTCGGGTCCGCTGGACGATCCGCAAATCAACGAAGTGTTGCGCCAACCGCGTAAAGAAAAAGCGCAATGATTTGACGAGGGCGCGTAATTGCCCCAATCTCATAAGATAATCGTTGCCATAAGGCCAACGAGCCGGAACATAACCGTAGGCCGGATAAGGCGTTCACGCCACAATCGGCAGCCGTTGCCTGATGCGACGCAGTGCGTCTTATCAGGCCTACAAACCGGAATATAACCGTAGGCCGGATAAGGCGTTCACGCCGCATCCGGCAGCCGTTGCCTGATGCGATGCAGTGCGTCTTATCAGGCCTACAAACCGGAAATAACCGTAGGTCGGATAAGGTGTTCACGCCGCGTCCGGCAGCCGTAAAAAATCCTCTACCGCAGTAATTAACGAGTAGCAAAAACGATGAGTCTGAACCTGGTAAGTGAACAATTGCTAGCGGCGAACGGCCTGAAACATCAGGACTTGTTCGCGATCCTCGGTCAACTGACCGAACGTCGCCTTGATTATGGCGATCTCTATTTTCAGTCGAGCTATCACGAATCCTGGGTTTTAGAAGACCGCATTATTAAAGATGGTTCTTACAACATCGATCAGGGCGTTGGCGTGCGTGCAATCAGCGGTGAAAAAACCGGATTTGCTTACGCTGACCAAATCAGCCTGCTGGCGCTGGAACAGAGTGCGCAAGCGGCGCGTACCATTGTGCGTGACAACGGCGATGGCAAAGTACAGACGCTGGGCGCGGTAGAGCATAGCCCGCTATATACCTCGGTCGATCCGCTGCAAAGCATGAGCCGTGAAGAGAAGCTGGATATCCTGCGTCGTGTCGATAAGGTTGCTCGCGAAGCGGACAAACGCGTACAGGAAGTGACTGCCAGCCTCAGTGGCGTCTATGAATTAATTCTGGTTGCGGCAACTGACGGCACGCTGGCGGCAGATGTGCGCCCTCTGGTGCGTCTTTCTGTGAGCGTTCTGGTCGAAGAAGATGGTAAACGCGAACGCGGCGCCAGTGGCGGCGGCGGTCGTTTTGGTTATGAGTTCTTCCTTGCCGATCTCGACGGCGAAGTCCGTGCGGATGCATGGGCAAAAGAAGCCGTGCGTATGGCGCTGGTCAATCTTTCTGCTGTTGCCGCACCTGCGGGCACCATGCCGGTGGTTCTCGGCGCTGGCTGGCCTGGCGTGCTGTTGCATGAAGCGGTCGGTCATGGCCTGGAAGGCGACTTCAACCGCCGTGGTACTTCGGTCTTTAGTGGACAGGTCGGGGAGCTGGTGGCTTCTGAACTGTGTACAGTTGTTGATGACGGCACGATGGTTGATCGCCGTGGTTCGGTGGCGATTGATGACGAAGGTACGCCAGGACAGTACAACGTGCTGATTGAGAACGGCATCCTGAAAGGTTACATGCAGGATAAACTCAACGCGCGCTTAATGGGCATGAAGCCGACCGGCAATGGTCGCCGTGAATCCTACGCTCACCTGCCAATGCCGCGTATGACTAATACCTACATGCTGCCGGGTAAATCTACCCCGCAGGAAATTATTGAATCCGTTGAGTATGGCATCTATGCGCCGAACTTCGGTGGCGGTCAGGTAGATATCACCTCCGGTAAATT
Source organism: Escherichia sp. MOD1-EC6475 (assembly GCF_003046645.1). Lineage (NCBI taxonomy): Bacteria > Pseudomonadati > Pseudomonadota > Gammaproteobacteria > Enterobacterales > Enterobacteriaceae > Escherichia > Escherichia sp. MOD1-EC6475. The sequence goes on from NZ_PZKQ01000046.1 coordinate 23,037, forward strand.
TGTCTTCTCCACCTCAGAAGCGTATCTGATTGAAAACGGTAAAGTAACGAAGCCGGTGAAAGGCGCAACGTTGATTGGTTCCGGAATCGAAACCATGCAGCAGATTTCGATGGTGGGCAACGACCTGAAACTGGATAACGGCGTGGGTGTCTGCGGTAAAGAAGGGCAGAGTTTGCCGGTTGGCGTGGGTCAGCCGACGCTTAAAGTCGATAATCTGACCGTTGGCGGTACAGCGTAATAATCCCAGTATTTTCAGAAGGATAACTAATCCTTCCACGTGCACGAACGGTTCCCTCGCCCTTTTGAGGAGAGGGTTAGGGTGAGGGGAACCCGTTGGCACAGGTTTGAACAACGTGACAGTACAATATAAATTACTTCTCTTTCCCGCGCCCGTGCATCTCCTGAAATAGCTTACCGACCTCAACAAAATAATCCGTCAGTGAGTTGATCACGACCTGCACCTTCAGTGGCAGCTTATCTTTTTCGGTATACAACGCATAAACCGGGCGTGGATCTGACTGGTAACGCGGCAGCAAGATCTCCAGTTCCCCGCGATTGATCTCGTTGATCACCCACATCAGCGGCACGTAGGCGATGCCGGCGCCTGCCGTCAGCCAGCGCACCAGCGTCATTGGATCATTTGTGACAAATCGCCCTTGAGGGATCAGCCGTGTCGAGATCCCTTCCGGGGCGATCAGTTCAAATTCATTATCCGGGCGCACGCTGTATTCCAGCCATGAATGGCTACTTAAATCGGCGGGTTTTTCCGGTATGCCGTATTGTGTGAGATAGCTTTTAGCGGCGCACACCACCATTGGCATCGCGCCCAGACGGCGGGAAAACAGGCTGGAATCCTGCAAAGCGCCGACGCGGATCACCACATCCAGACCATCAGCGATCAGGTCGGGCGCAGGTATACCTGTGACCAGATTCACGCTCAGACCTGGGTACTCTTTCAGCATTTTTGCTGTCAGCCCGGCGAGAACATTTTGTGCCATAGTTGAAGAACAGCCAATGCGCAGCGTCCCGATGGGGGTGTTATTGAAGGCATACAGTTGTTCATGGACATCCTGCACTTCATGGAGCATCCGACGGCAGCCCTGGTAGTAAATTCTACCGGCCTCGGTCAGCCCAATGCTGCGTGTGCTGCGGTTTAGCAGCTTTACCTGCAACTCATCTTCCAGTTTTGACACCGTCTGACTGATGGACGAAACGCTCATCTGTAGCTGTCTGGCGGCGGCGGTAAAAGAGCCAAATTCAACTACTTTGGCAAACACCGACATGCGTTTTAGTCGTTCCATTATTCACTCTGACTTAAAAGTGATTTAGATCACATAATATAGATAACAGCATAACAGTTACGTTAATATATTAAATATCAATCTACAGCAATGTTGCTCTCGCCCGGCTTTCCATGCCCTTCTCTGCGGCGACAGATGCTGAAAATAATAACGCCTGCTCTCTCTATACAACCAAGGTCAACATGAGTCTGTTTCCCGTTATCGTGGTGTTTGGGCTGTCCTTCCCACCGATATTTTTCGAATTGCTTTTGTCACTGGCGATTTTCTGGCTGGTGCGCCGGGTACTTGTGCCAACAGGTATCTACGACTTTGTCTGGCATCCGGCGTTGTTCAACACTGCGCTCTATTGCTGCTTGTTTTATTTGATATCGCGACTGTTCGTTTGAGGTTGAAGTGAAAACACTAATAAGAAAATTCTCCCGTACGGCCATCACGGTCGTATTAGTCATTCTGGCCTTCATCGCAATTTTTAATGCCTGGGTCTATTACACCGAATCCCCGTGGACGCGTGACGCACGCTTTAGCGCCGACGTCGTTGCGATCGCGCCGGACGTATCCGGACTCATTACTCAGGTGAATGTTCATGATAACCAGCTGGTGAAAAAAGGACAGGTACTGTTCACCATCGACCAGCCGCGCTATCAAAAGGCGCTCGAGGAAGCGCAAGCCGATGTTGCTTATTATCAGGTGCTGGCACAGGAAAAACGCCAGGAGGCCGGACGTCGTAACCGTCTCGGCATACAGGCGATGTCCCGCGAAGAGATAGACCAGGCCAACAACGTACTACAAACGGTTCTGCATCAATTAGCGAAAGCGCAGGCGACCCGCGATCTGGCAAAACTGGATCTTGAACGCACGGTGATCCGCGCGCCAGCAGATGGTTGGGTGACCAATCTCAACGTCTATACCGGTGAGTTTATTACCCGTGGCTCAACGGCGGTTGCGCTGGTGAAACAGAACTCCTTCTATGTGCTGGCCTATATGGAAGAAACCAAGCTGGAAGGCGTACGCCCTGGGTATCGTGCAGAGATCACGCCGCTTGGCAGCAACAAAGTTCTGAAAGGTACGGTTGATAGCGTCGCTGCCGGGGTCACCAACGCCAGCAGTACGCGCGATGACAAAGGAATGGCGACTATCGACTCTAACCTGGAGTGGGTGCGTCTGGCGCAACGTGTTCCGGTACGTATTCGTCTCGACAACCAGCAAGAGAACATCTGGCCTGCGGGCACCACCGCTACGGTGGTGGTCACTGGCAAACAGGATCGTGACGAAAGCCAGGATTCGTTCTTCCGTAAAATGGCTCATCGCCTGCGTGAGTTTGGTTAATCACGATGGGTATTTTCTCCATTGCTAACCAACATATTCGCTTCGCGGTAAAACTGGCGACCGCCATTGTGCTGGCGCTGTTTGTTGGCTTTCACTTTCAGCTGGAAACGCCACGTTGGGCGGTACTGACAGCGGCGATTGTTGCCGCCGGCCCGGCCTTTGCTGCCGGTGGCGAACCGTATTCTGGCGCTATTCGCTATCGTGGCTTTTTACGCATCATCGGCACATTTATTGGCTGTATTGCCGGACTGGTGATCATTATTGCGATGATCCGCGCCCCCTTGCTGATGATTCTGGTGTGCTGTATCTGGGCTGGTTTTTGTACCTGGATTTCTTCACTGGTACGAATAGAAAACTCCTATGCGTGGGGACTGGCTGGTTATACCGCGCTGATCATTGTGATCACTATTCAGCCGGAACCGCTGCTTACGCCGCAGTTTGCCGTCGAACGTTGTAGTGAGATCGTTATTGGTATTGTGTGTGCGATTATGGCGGATCTGCTCTTTTCTCCGCGATCGATCAAACAAGAAGTGGATCGAGAGCTGGAAAGTTTGCTGGTCGCGCAATATCAATTAATGCAACTCTGTATCAAGCATGGCGATGGTGAAGTTGTCGATAAAGCCTGGGGCGACCTGGTTCGACGCACCACGGCGCTACAAGGTATGCGCAGCAACCTGAATATGGAATCTTCCCGCTGGGCGCGAGCCAATCGACGTTTAAAAGCGATCAATACGCTATCGCTGACACTGATTACCCAGTCCTGCGAAACCTATTTGATTCAGAATTCGCGCCCGGAATTGATCACTGATACTTTCCGCGAATTTTTTGACACGCCGGTAGAAACCGCGCAGGACGTTCACAAGCAGTTAAAACGCCTGCGGAGAGTTATTGCCTGGACCGGGGAACGTGAAACACCTGTCACCATTTATAGCTGGGTCGCGGCAGCAACGCGTTATCAATTGCTCAAACGCGGCGTTATCAGTAACACAAAAATCAACACGACCGAAGAAGAGATCCTGCAAGGCGAGCCGGAAGTAAAAGTAGAGTCAGCCGAACGTCATCATGCGATGGTAAACTTCTGGCGAACCACACTTTCCTGCATTCTGGGCACGCTTTTCTGGCTGTGGACGGGCTGGACTTCCGGCAGTGGCGCAATGGTGATGATTGCGGTAGTGACGTCACTGGCAATGCGTTTGCCGAATCCACGTATGGTGGCGATCGACTTTATCTACGGGACGCTGGCGGCGCTGCCGTTAGGGCTGCTCTACTTTTTGGTGATTATCCCTAATACCCAACAGAGTATGTTGCTGCTGTGTATTAGCCTTGCAGTGCTGGGATTCTTCCTCGGCATTGAGGTACAGAAACGGCGACTAGGCTCAATGGGGGCGCTGGCCAGCACCATCAATATTATCGTGCTGGATAACCCGATGACGTTCCATTTCAGCCAGTTTCTCGACAGCGCATTAGGGCAAATCGTCGGCTGTGTGCTCGCGTTCATCGTTATTTTGCTGGTGCGGGATAAATCGCGCGACAGAACCGGACGCGTATTGCTTAATCAATTTGTTTCTGCTGCCGTTTCCGCGATGACCACCAATGTCGCGCGACGTAAAGAGAACCATCTTCCGGCACTTTATCAGCAGTTGTTTTTGCTGATGAATAAATTTCCCGGAGATTTGCCGAAATTTCGCCTGGCGCTGACGATGATTATCGCACACCAGCGCCTGCGTGATGCGCCGATCCCGGTTAACGAGGATTTATCGGCGTTTCACCGACAAATGCGCCGCACAGCAGACCATGTGATATCTGCCCGTAGCGATGATAAACGTCGTCGGTACTTTGGGCAGTTGCTGGAAGAACTGGAAATCTATCAGGAAAAGCTACGCATCTGGCAAGCGCCACCGCAGGTGACGGAACCGGTGCATCGGCTTACCGGTATGCTGCATAAGTATCAACATGCGCTGACCGATAGTTAAGTTAAAACCGACGCCAAAAGCGTCGGTTTTTTCATGTCTATACTTAGCGATGAACGGCAGAACTCGCCGCGAAACGTGACGGTGGCAACAGATGAATATCTATACCTTTGATTTTGATGAGATTGAGAGTCAGGAGGATTTTTATCGCGACTTTAGCCAAACCTTTGGCCTGGCGAAAGATAAGGTACGCGATCTCGACTCTTTATGGGATGTGTTAATGAACGATGTCCTGCCGCTACCGCTGGAGATCGAATTTGTTCATCTGGGAGAGAAAACGCGTCGCCGTTTTGGCGCGTTAATATTGCTGTTTGATGAGGCAGAGGAAGAGCTGGAAGGGCATTTGCGTTTTAATGTTCGTCATTAGCGCAAAAAAAAGCCCCCGAACCGGGGGCAATATCGTCGGACAAGACGATGAGGGTTTATTTGTACAGTTCAGCCGTAGCGTGCCAGGTGTCACCGCTACGAGCTTCAGTAATCTGGTAGGCCGTTGCGCCTTTTTCTTCCGCTTTTTTATTCAGCATTTCACGCATATCCATCGGTGAAGACGCCACCCCACTGACGGATACTGTACCGATAGCTTCACGGTTTTGCGCTTGTGCAGCATTAATGGAATCGGCAGCGAACGCACCGAAAGAGAGAACAGAAAGTACGCTTAATGCAGCAACAGTGGTTTTGATTTTCATGATTTTTACCTCGACATAATCTTTTAACTGGGTCTTTGTTTCGTGACCCATATCACAAAATCAAGTATACACTAATTATCTGACTAATTAATACCACGCTAACCGTTTGTGTTGGGTTTAAAGTGTTAAAAATATTAATTTTTATAACAAAGTGGAATTAAAAACATAGCGCACCATGATAAATATCATTAATTTCAATATGATATAGTGTTTTGCATAATGTGCGATTATTACCCTATGCATTCAAGATGTGAATGTTTTGTCGCAGCAAAGCGCACTATTCGTTAAGTAGATGGCAGGGGAAAGCAGGGAGATGAGAGGAGAACGCAGCATTTTTCCCGCCGCCAGAAGCGGCGGGGTAGAGATTAAAGCTCCTGGTCGAACAGCTCTAAAATCGCTTCGTACAGGTCTTTGACGGTAAAACCTTTGGCAGGGGTGGTAAAGATGGTGTCATCACCGGCAATAGTGCCAAGAATACCTTCTGCTTTGCCCAGAGAGTCCAGCAGACGCGCAATTAATTGTGCCGCGCCAGGGCTGGTATGAATCACCACAACAGCATCGTTGTAGTCGATATCCAGCACCAGATTTTTCAGCGGACTGGAGGTGGTTGGTACGCCCAGTTCAGCTGGCAGGCAGTAAACCATTTCCATCTTGGCATTGCGGGTTCGCACAGCCCCAAACTTGGTTAACATCCGCGAGACTTTAGACTGGTTAATATTGTCAAAGCCTTGCTCCTGCAATGCGGCGACGATTTCGCCCTGGGAGCTAAATTTCTCTTCTTTAAGTAACGCTTTAAACGCTTTAACTAATTCTTCTTGCTTAGCCGAGCTTCGCATAAGTCACCCAATATGGTGGTTGATACAACATTATTGTGCATACAGATGAATTTTTATGCAAACAGTCTGCCCTGGAGAAGGCTGAAATAATGTTATGAAAGAGCGGGATTTTATCAAATTTCGTTATTGAGAAACATGCCTGCGTCACGGCATGTAAATTTCGCTTAAAAGTAAATTAATTGTTATCAAAATGATGTTGTTTTGGCTGAACGGTAGGGTATATTGTCACCACCTGTTGGAATGTTGCTCTAACGCATAAGCGACTGTTAATTACGTAAGTTAGCTCCCTGATTACGTCAATTAAATGCATAAACGCCAAATTTGCGTGACTACACATTCTTGAGAAGTGGTCATTGTAAACAGGGAATTTGTGGATTAAGGTCGCGGCAGCGGAGCAACATATCTTAGTTTATCAATATAATAAGGAGTTTAGGATGAAAGTCGCAGTCCTCGGCGCTGCTGGTGGTATCGGCCAGGCGCTTGCACTACTGTTAAAAACCCAACTGCCTTCAGGTTCAGAACTCTCCCTGTATGATATCGCTCCAGTCACTCCCGGTGTGGCCGTCGACCTGAGCCATATCCCTACTGCTGTGAAAATCAAAGGTTTTTCTGGTGAAGATGCGACCCCTGCTCTGGAAGGCGCAGATGTCGTTCTTATTTCTGCAGGTGTTGCGCGTAAACCGGGTATGGATCGTTCCGACCTGTTTAACGTTAACGCCGGTATCGTGAAAAACCTGGTACAGCAAGTTGCGAAAACCTGCCCGAAAGCGTGCATTGGTATTATCACTAACCCAGTGAACACCACTGTGGCTATCGCTGCAGAAGTGCTGAAAAAAGCCGGTGTTTATGACAAAAACAAACTGTTCGGCGTTACCACGCTGGATATCATTCGTTCCAACACCTTTGTTGCGGAACTGAAAGGCAAACAGCCGGGCGAAGTTGAAGTGCCGGTTATTGGCGGTCACTCTGGTGTTACCATTCTGCCGTTGCTGTCTCAGGTCCCTGGCGTCAGCTTCACCGAACAAGAAGTGGCTGATTTGACCAAACGTATCCAGAATGCGGGTACTGAAGTGGTTGAAGCGAAAGCCGGTGGCGGGTCTGCAACCTTGTCTATGGGTCAGGCAGCTGCACGTTTTGGTCTGTCTCTGGTTCGCGCACTGCAGGGTGAACAAGGCGTTGTAGAATGTGCCTACGTTGAAGGCGACGGTCAGTACGCACGTTTCTTCTCTCAACCGCTGCTGCTGGGTAAAAATGGTGTGGAAGAGCGTAAATCTATCGGCACCCTGAGCGCATTTGAACAGAACGCGCTGGAAGGTATGCTGGATACGCTGAAGAAAGATATCGCCCTGGGCGAAGAGTTCGTTAATAAGTAATTGATTAGCGGATAATAAAAAAAACCGGAGCAACGTCTCCGGTTTTTTGTCTTTCACGCTGGCCTTAATTGGTCGCCGGATATTCCTGAATGGTGACCTGCAACGTTAACTGTTTATCATCACGCATCACTACAACCGGGATCACCGAGCCTGGTCGGATTTCCGCCACCTGATCCATCGTCTCCAGAGCAGAGATGGCCGGTTTGTTATCCACCGAAATAATCAAATCGTTGACCTGAATACCCGCATTCGCCGCCGGGCCGTCAGGTGACACTTCATTAACCACGATCCCTTGCAGTTGATCGATGCCGCCGCCCTGCGCGTGCAAAGGTGCGATCTCTCGTCCACCAATGCCAATGTAGCCACGGATCACGCGACCATCGCGGATCAGCTTATCCATAATTTTGGTTGCTAACTGGAAAGGAATCGCAAAGCCGATACCTTCCGGCGTTTCGCCATCGTTACTCTTATCAAACGACAGCGTGTTAATGCCCATAAGCTCACCTAGCGAGTTAACCAGCGCGCCACCAGAGTTACCATGGTTAATGGAAGCATCGGTTTGCAGGAAGTTTTGCCGCCCGGTCGGGTTCAGGCCGATTCGACCCGTGGCACTGATAATGCCCTGGGTAATGGTCTGCCCGAGGTTGTACGGGTTACCGATCGCCAGCACCACATCGCCAATGTGCGGTACGCGTCGTGAATTGATTGGAATAGTGGGTAAACCGCCAGTGGCATTAATTTTAAGCACCGCCAGATCGGTTAGAGAGTCAGATCCCACCAGTAATGCTTCAAAAACACGACCATCCTGTAAGGCGACGATGATCTGATCGGCGTCGTTGATCACGTGTTTATTGGTGATGATATAACCGCGTTGATCCATGATCACGCCAGATCCCAGCGTACGGATCTCAAGCTGGTTGTGTGAGGAGGTGTTCAAACCACGGTTATAAACGTTGACTACCGCTGGCGCGGCGCGGCGAACCGCCAGATTATAGCTGGCAGGCGTCTCATCGGTACTGTCGAATTGCGGTGTGGAAAGCGGGTTAATGCTGCGCAGCGAAGGCATGGCAACCAGCAGAATAGCGCCGACAATTAATCCAATCGCAACGGAACGTAAGAGCTTCACAAACATGATGGAGGCGTCATTAAAAAAGGGAACGGCAGCAGCATACCACGAGTTAACCGGACATCACACGTCAGCCTGATGCCCGGTTTACGACATTAACGCATTAGCAGGTAAATGCTCTCATTGCCACGTACGATCTGCAGGGCGATGATGGACGGTTTTGTCGCCAGCACTTTGCGCATTTCAGCGATCGAATTCACCCGATCGCGGTTGACGCCAATGATCACATCGTCTTTTTGCAAGCCAGCCTGAGCGGCGGGGCTTCCTTTGACAACCTCATCGATCTTAATACCTTTGCCGCCATCTTTTAGCTGACCATCGCTCAACGTCGCGCCTTCCAGCGCAGGTGTGATCATCTCGGCACTGGCTGACGATGAGGTGCTGGTATCGAGTGTCACTTCTACTTCCAGTGGTTTGCCGTTACGCAGCAGGCCAAGTTTCACTTTCGTGCCCGGCTCGGTGGTCGCGATACGAGAACGCAACTCAGCAAAGCTATTGAGTGGTTTACCGTTGAGACTGGTAATAATATCGCCCGCTTTCACGCCTGCTTTCGCCGAGCCAGAACCTGGCAGCACTTCGCTGACAAACGCGCCGCGCTGAACGTCCAAATTAAATGCTTTGGCGATATCGGCACTCATTTCGGTGCCTTTAATGCCTAACAGGCCGCGTTTGATTTCACCAAAATCAATAAGTTGCTGCGCCAGAGTTCGCGCCATATTACTCGGAATGGCAAAACCAATCCCTACGCTACCGCCGCCCGGGGCAAGGATTGCGGTGTTGATGCCAATTAATTCACCGTTAAGGTTTAACAGCGCACCGCCGGAGTTACCACGGTTAATAGAGGCATCGGTCTGAATAAAGTTTTCCAGACCTTCGAGATTTAACCCACTGCGGCCTAATGCGGAAACAATCCCGGAGGTGGCGGTTTGCCCAAGACCAAACGGGTTGCCGACAGCGACGGCAAAATCACCGACGCGCAGTTTATCGGAGTCGGCAATGGCAATTTGCGTTAATTTGCCTGGATTCTGAATTTGCAACAGGGCGATATCGCTCTGGTCATCACCGCCAATCAGCTTTGCATCAAACTCACGCCCGTCATTGAGTTGAATACTGATTTTCTGTGCCTGATTAATGACGTGATTGTTGGTCAGCACATAACCTTTATTGGCATTGATTATGACGCCGGAACCTAAACCTTCGAAAGGTTGCGCAGGCTGATCCGGTAAATCATCACCAAAAAACTTTTTGAATTCTTCCGGAATTTTCTGCTCCTGGCTGGCGGTTCCTTCGACTCGAACACTGACCACTGCGGGAAGCACTTTTTCCAGCATCGGCGCCAGACTGGGCAGAGGCGCTTGACCGGCAACCTGGCCGGGAATCGATGCGATGGCCTGAAACGGCGCCGAGAGAGTTAACCCGACACTTAACGCTAATGCACTCAACAGCTGGGTTTGCTTTTTCATTATTCCTGCTCTCGTACCTGAATGATAAGAAAAAGAGATTCAAAACAGTTTGATGTTATTGAATTTTCAGATGGCAAACAATGAGACACCAGATTAAATGATAGTCGGGGGAAGAAGAGAAGAGGAGGGCGCAATGGCTGCGCCCGAAAAATAAATTAGTCGCGCTTCGCGCCGGTACGTAACAGGCCGGATGCGCCTTCAGAATAGTCACGCGGCATCTGCACCGGAGCCTGATCGTTGCTGGCTTCAGATTCTGCCAGACGATTGCGGAACGGGTTGGCTTCAGCAGACAGTTCCGGCAGCAGGCTGCTGGAGCTTTTCGCCATGTGTTGATACAGCTGGCGATAGTCGTGCGCCATGGTATCCAGTAATTCCGCGCTGCGGGCAAAGTGGTTAACCAGCTCTTCGCGATACTCGTCCAGTTCAGCTTTATTTTTTTCAAGTTCGTACTGCAACGCCTGTTGCTGGCGCAGTTTACGATTACCAAAACGCATGGCCACAGCACCAATAATGATGCCGACGACTAACCCAATTAGCGCATATTCCCAGGTCATGAACATCTCCCGTTGTCTTTTGTTTCCGTAGGGTGTTGGCTTCAGGCTCCATGCCTGCGGCTGATTATGCCACTATAACCGTTAATTCCACAGAAGTGGAATCCCGACTGCATATCGCGTAGTGTAGAACGGCCTTTTTTTCGTCAACCGTGAACAACGGCACACCGATTATTCAAGGAATAACAAGAACATCATGCAAAGCGTTACCCCGACATCGCAATACCTGAAGGCGCTCAATGAAGGTAGCCATCAACCCGACGACGTACAAAAAGAGGCCGTCAGTCGGCTGGAGATTATCTACCAGGAATTAATCAACAGCACGCCGCCAGTCCCCAGGGCTAGCGGGCTAATGGCACGGGTCGGGAAACTGTGGGGGAAGCGCGAAGATACAAGCAACGCGCCGGTGCGTGGCTTATATATGTGGGGCGGTGTAGGGCGCGGGAAAACCTGGCTGATGGATCTTTTCTATCAAAGTTTGCCGGGAGAGCGAAAACAGCGGCTGCATTTTCACCGTTTTATGCTGCGGGTGCATGAAGAATTAACCGCATTGCAAGGGCAGAGCGATCCGCTGGAAATTATTGCCGATCGTTTCAAAGCCGAAACTGACGTGCTCTGTTTTGATGAATTTTTTGTTTCTGATATTACCGATGCCATGCTGCTGGGTGGCCTGATGAAAGCATTGTTTGCTCGCGGCATAACGCTGGTAGCAACGTCAAATATTCCGCCGGATGAGCTTTATCGAAATGGCCTGCAACGTGCGCGTTTTCTGCCTGCAATCGATGCCATTAAACAGCATTGTGATGTAATGAACGTGGACGCCGGTGTTGATTATCGGCTGCGTACCCTTACTCAGGCGCATCTGTGGCTGTCGCCGCTTAATGATGAAACGCATGAGCAGATGGATAAGCTGTGGCTGGCGCTGGCAGGTGCAAAACGAGAACAAGCCCCTACGCTGGAAATCAATCATCGACCGCTGGCGACAATGGGCGTAGAAAACCAGACGCTGGCGGTGTCATTTACCACGCTGTGCGTCGATGCCCGCAGCCAGCATGACTATATTGCGCTCTCACGTCTGTTTCACACGGTGATGTTGTTTGATGTTCCTGTCATGACGCGGTTGATGGAGAGTGAAGCGCGGCGTTTCATTGCGCTGGTGGATGAATTTTACGAGCGCCATGTCAAGCTAGTGGTGAGCGCGGAAGTACCTTTGTATGAAATTTATCAGGGCGAGCGGCTGAAGTTTGAGTTCCAGCGTTGCCTGTCACGTCTGCAAGAGATGCAAAGCGAAGAGTATTTGAAGCGCGAGCATTTGGCGGGTTAAAACCTGTCACAAATCACAAAAAGGGGTCGATCTTTGACCCCGACTTCTCTATAATCTTGCGACCCCACGTTACAAGAAAGTTTTTTTCCCAAAACTTTTTGTGTGCTGGCATAGGCTATTCGAAGGGGTAGGTTTGCCGGACTTTGTCGTGTGAACCTCAACAATTGAAGACGTTTGGGTGTTCACCAACGTGTAACTATTTATTGGGTAAGCTTTTAATGAAAACTTTTACAGCTAAACCAGAAACCGTAAAACGCGACTGGTATGTTGTTGACGCGACCGGTAAAACTCTGGGCCGTCTGGCTTCCGAACTGGCTCTGCGCCTGCGCGGTAAGCATAAAGCGGAATACACTCCGCACGTAGATACTGGTGATTACATCATCGTTCTGAACGCTGACAAAGTTGCTGTAACCGGCAACAAGCGTACTGACAAAGTGTACTATCATCACACCGGTCACATCGGTGGTATCAAACAAGCGACCTTTGAAGAGATGATTGCTCGCCGTCCTGAGCGTGTGATTGAAATCGCGGTTAAAGGCATGTTGCCAAAAGGCCCGCTGGGTCGTGCTATGTTCCGTAAACTGAAAGTTTACGCGGGTAACGAGCACAACCACGCGGCACAGCAACCGCAAGTTCTTGACATCTAATCGGGATTATAGGCAATGGCTGAAAATCAATACTACGGCACTGGTCGCCGCAAAAGTTCCGCAGCTCGCGTTTTCATCAAACCGGGCAACGGCAAAATCGTTATCAACCAACGTTCTCTGGAACAGTACTTCGGTCGTGAAACTGCCCGCATGGTAGTTCGTCAGCCGCTGGAACTGGTCGACATGGTTGAGAAACTGGATCTGTACATCACCGTTAAAGGTGGTGGTATCTCTGGTCAGGCTGGTGCGATCCGTCACGGTATCACCCGCGCTCTGATGGAGTACGACGAGTCCCTGCGTTCTGAACTGCGTAAAGCTGGCTTCGTTACTCGTGACGCTCGTCAGGTTGAACGTAAGAAAGTCGGTCTGCGTAAAGCACGTCGTCGTCCGCAGTTCTCCAAACGTTAATTGCTTTCTGCTCTGGCAGAATACAATTTGCGAAAAACCCGCTTCGGCGGGTTTTTTTATGGCTAAAATCTGAATCAGCGTAAGAATGGAAAGATGCTTTTTGCTACTGTCTGACAGGCAGGTAAAGCAAAAACAACATCGCCGATAAGGGATTAAGTCAACCATTTCAGACTAAAGCGCATCTCTTTTTCCCCATTTCCGGTATCGACTTACCACAAAGGTCGCAAAATCTGGTAAACTATCATCCAATTTTCTGCCCAAATGTCGGGTATTGCTCATTTTTTGTTTGATTTTCGAACAAAGAGAGTCGTTCCTTACTGGGTAACATAACTTCTGACTGGCCACCTGGTGGCTGGTAGCAGTAAAAATTCTGACTATACCTGGAGGTTTTCATGGCTGTCGCTGCCAACAAACGTTCGGTAATGACGCTGTTTTCCGGTCCTACTGACATCTATAGCCATCAGGTCCGCATTGTGCTGGCTGAGAAAGGTGTAAGTTTCGAGATCGAACACGTGGAAAAGGACAATCCGCCTCAGGATCTGATTGACCTCAACCCGAATCAGAGCGTTCCGACCCTGGTGGATCGTGAGCTGACCCTGTGGGAATCTCGCATCATTATGGAATATCTGGATGAGCGTTTCCCGCATCCGCCACTGATGCCTGTTTACCCAGTAGCTCGCGGTGAAAGCCGTCTGTACATGCACCGTATCGAAAAAGACTGGTACACGCTGATGAACACCATCATCAACGGTTCAGCCTCTGAAGCCGATGCCGCACGTAAGCAACTGCGCGAAGAACTGCTGGCGATTGCGCCGGTCTTCGGTCAGAAGCCGTACTTCCTGAGCGATGAGTTCAGCCTGGTTGATTGCTACCTTGCTCCATTGCTGTGGCGTCTGCCGCAACTGGGCATCGAGTTTAGCGGCCCGGGTGCGAAAGAGCTGAAAGGCTATATGACCCGCGTCTTTGAGCGTGACTCTTTCCTTGCTTCTTTAACTGAAGCAGAACGTGAAATGCGTCTGGGCCGGAGTTAATCTGTATGGATTTGTCACAGCTAACACCACGTCGTCCCTATCTGCTGCGTGCATTCTATGAGTGGTTGCTGGATAACCAGCTCACGCCGCACCTGGTGGTGGATGTGACGCTCCCGGGCGTGCAGGTTCCTATGGAATATGCGCGTGACGGGCAAATCGTACTCAACATTGCGCCGCGTGCGGTTGGCAATCTGGAACTGGCGAATGATGAAGTGCGTTTTAACGCGCGCTTTGGTGGCATTCCGCGTCAGGTTTCAGTACCGCTGGCTGCCGTGCTGGCTATCTACGCCCGCGAAAATGGCGCAGGAACAATGTTCGAGCCTGAAGCTGCCTACGACGAAGATGCCAGTATCATGAATGATGATCAAGCGTCGGCAGATAATGAAACCGTTATGTCGGTCATTGACGGCGATAAGCCCGATCACGATGATGACCATCATCCTGACGATGAACCGCCACAGCCTCCACGCGGTGGACGCCCGGCATTGCGGGTTGTGAAATAAATGATAAACAGGCCCATGTGGCCTGTTTTGCTATCTACCTTCTTTTCGCCTGATTTTAATACTGTGTTACGATAACTTCGCTATTATCCGTCAACGTATTTTCCCAGAAAGAGCTCTATGAACGCATTTGATCCGCAAGCAGAAGATTCTCCGGCTACTATCGGTCGTAACTTGCGTCGTCGTCCACTGGCGCGCAAAAAACTCTCCGAAATGGTGGAGGAAGAGCTGGAGCAGATGATCCGCCGTCGTGAATTTGGCGAAGGTGAGCAACTGCCGTCTGAACGCGAACTTATGGCGTTCTTTAACGTTGGGCGTCCTTCGGTACGTGAGGCGTTGGCGGCGTTAAAGCGCAAAGGTCTGGTACAAATTAATAATGGTGAACGCGCTCGTGTCTCGCGTCCTTCTGCGGACACCATCATCGGCGAGCTTTCCGGCATGGCAAAAGATTTTCTTTCCCATCCTGGCGGGATAGCCCATTTCGAACAGTTACGCCTGTTCTTTGAGTCCAGCCTGGTGCGCTATGCGGCTGAACATGCTACTGATGAGCAAATTGATTTGCTGGCAAAAGCTCTGGAAATCAACAGTCAGTCGCTGGATAACAACGCCGCGTTTATTCGTTCAGACGTTGATTTCCACCGTGTGCTGGCAGAGATCCCTGGGAACCCGATCTTTATGGCGATCCACGTTGCTCTGCTCGACTGGCTGATCGCCGCCCGTCCGACAGTCGCCGATCAGGCGCTGCACGAGCATAACAACGTTAGTTATCAGCAGCATATTGCGATCGTTGATGCGATCCGTCGTCACGATCCCGATGAAGCCGATCGCGCATTGCAATCGCATCTCAACAGCGTTTCTGCCACCTGGCACGCCTTCGGTCAGACCACCAACAAAAAGAAATAATGCCACTTTAGTGAAGCAGATCGCATTATAAGCGTTCTGTATGATGTGTTGCTTATTTGATCTGGTATAACAGGTATAAAGGTATATCGTTTCTAACAGGCAAGCATCACTTCAGAGGTATTTATGGCAACAAATTTACGTGGCGTAATGGCCGCACTCCTGACTCCTTTTGACCAACAACAAGCACTGGATAAAGCGAGTCTGCGCCGCCTGGTTCAGTTCAATATTCAGCAGGGCATCGACGGCTTATACGTAGGTGGTTCAACCGGTGAAGCCTTTGTACAGAGCCTTTCCGAGCGTGAACAGGTACTGGAAATCGTCGCCGAAGAGGCGAAAGGTAAGATTAAATTAATCGCTCACGTAGGTTGCGTCAGCACTGCTGAAAGCCAACAACTTGCGGCATCCGCTAAACGTTATGGCTTCGATGCCGTCTCTGCCGTTACGCCGTTCTACTATCCTTTCAGCTTTGAAGAACACTGCGATCACTACCGGGCAATCATTGATTCAGCGGATGGTTTACCGATGGTGGTGTACAACATTCCGGCGTTAAGCGGCGTTAAACTGAGCCTGGATCAGATCAACACTCTGGTTACGTTGCCAGGTGTCGGCGCGCTGAAACAGACCTCTGGTGATCTCTATCAGATGGAGCAGATCCGTCGTGAACATCCGGATCTGGTGCTCTACAACGGTTACGACGAAATCTTTGCTTCCGGCCTGCTGGCGGGCGCTGATGGTGGTATCGGTAGTACCTACAACATCATGGGCTGGCGTTATCAGGGCATCGTTAAGGCGTTAAAAGAAGGTGATATCCAGACCGCGCAGAAACTGCAAACCGAGTGCAACAAAGTCATTGATTTGCTGATTAAAACTGGCGTATTCCGTGGCCTGAAAACAGTTCTGCACTATATGGATGTGGTGTCCGTTCCGCTGTGCCGCAAACCGTTTGGTCCGGTAGATGAAAAATATCTGCCAGAACTGAAGGCGCTGGCTCAGCAGTTGATGCAAGAGCGCGGGTGAGTTTTTCCCCTCACTCGCCCCTACCGGGTGAGGGGAAATAAACGCATCTGTACCCTACAACTTTCATACCAAAGCGTGTGGGCAACGCCCATCGCGGGAGACTCACAATGAGTACTACAACCCAGAATATCCCGTGGTATCGCCATCTCAACCGCGCACAATGGCGAGCATTTTCCGCTGCCTGGTTGGGATATCTACTTGATGGTTTTGATTTCGTTTTAATTGCCCTGGTACTCACCGAAGTACAAGGTGAATTTGGGCTGACGACGGTGCAGGCGGCAAGTCTGATCTCCGCAGCCTTTATCTCACGCTGGTTCGGAGGCCTGATGCTTGGGGCTATGGGGGACCGTTACGGGCGTCGTCTGGCAATGGTCACCAGTATCGTTCTCTTCTCGGTCGGGACGCTGGCTTGTGGCTTCGCGCCAGGCTACATCACCATGTTTATCGCTCGTCTGGTGATCGGCATGGGGATGGCAGGAGAATACGGTTCCAGCGCCACCTATGTGATTGAAAGCTGGCCAAAACACCTGCGTAACAAAGCCAGTGGTTTTCTGATTTCCGGCTTCTCTGTGGGTGCCGTTGTTGCTGCTCAGGTTTACAGTCTGGTGGTTCCGATCTGGGGCTGGCGTGCGCTGTTCTTTATCGGCATCTTACCGATCATCTTTGCTCTCTGGCTGCGGAAAAACATCCCGGAAGCAGAAGACTGGAAAGAGAAACACGGAGGTAAAGCACCGGTACGTACAATGGTGGATATTCTTTACCGTGGTGAACATCGCATCGCCAATATCGTGATGACGCTGGCGGCAGCTACTGCGCTGTGGTTCTGCTTCGCCGGCAACCTGCAAAATGCCGCAATCGTCGCTGTTCTTGGGCTGTTATGCGCCGCAATCTTTATCAGCTTTATGGTGCAAAGCACGGGTAAACGCTGGCCAACGGGCGTAATGCTGATGGTGGTTGTGTTGTTTGCTTTCCTCTACTCATGGCCGATTCAGGCGCTGCTGCCGACGTATCTGAAAACTGAGCTGGCTTATAACCCACATACGGTCGCCAATGTGTTGTTCTTTAGTGGTTTTGGTGCGGCGGTGGGTTGCTGCGTCGGTGGCTTCCTCGGTGACTGGCTGGGAACGCGCAAAGCCTACGTTTGTAGCCTGTTAGCTTCACAATTGCTGATTATTCCGGTGTTTGCGATTGGCGGCGCAAACGTCTGGGTACTCGGTCTGTTACTGTTCTTCCAGCAAATGCTCGGTCAGGGCATCTCCGGGATCTTACCGAAACTGATCGGCGGTTATTTCGATACCGACCAGCGTGCGGCGGGGCTGGGCTTTACCTACAACGTCGGCGCACTTGGCGGCGCACTGGCTCCAATCCTCGGCGCGTTGATCGCTCAACGTCTGGATCTGGGCACTGCGCTGGGATCGCTCTCGTTCAGTCTGACGTTCGTGGTGATCCTGCTGATTGGTCTGGATATGCCATCCCGCGTTCAGCGTTGGCTGCGCCCGGAAGCGTTACGTACTCATGACGCTATCGACGGCAAACCATTTAGCGGTGCCGTGCCGTTTGGCAGCGCCAAAAACGATTTAGTCAAAACCAAAAGTTAATCCTGTAGCCCGGTCTCTGCACCGGGCCTTTCGCTAAGGGAAGAAGTATGTCGTTACTTGCACAACTGGATCAAAAAATCGCCGCTAACGGTGGCCTGATTGTCTCCTGCCAGCCGGTTCCGGACAGCCCGCTCGATAAACCCGAAATCGTTGCTGCCATGGCATTAGCGGCAGAGCAGGCGGGTGCGGTCGCTATTCGCATAGAGGGTGTGGCAAACCTGAAAGCCACGCGTGCGGTGGTGAGCGTGCCGATTATCGGGATTGTGAAACGCGATCTGGAGGATTCTCCGGTACGTATCACGGCCTATATTGAAGATGTTGATGCACTGGCGCAGGCAGGCGCGGATATTATCGCGATTGATGGCACCGATCGTCCGCGTCCGGTGCCTGTTGAAACGCTGCTTGCGCGTATTCACCACCACGGTTTACTGGCGATGACTGACTGCTCAACGCCGGAAGACGGTCTGGCTTGCCAAAAGCTGGGAGCCGAAATTATTGGTACTACGCTTTCTGGCTATACCACACCTGAAACGCCAGAAGAGCCCGATCTGGCGCTGGTGAAAACGTTGAGTGACGCAGGATGTCGGGTGATTGCCGAAGGGCGATACAACACGCCAGCGCAGGCGGCAGATGCGATGCGCCACGGCGCATGGGCAGTGACGGTCGGTTCTGCCATTACGCGTCTTGAACACATTTGCCAGTGGTACAACACAGCGATGAAAAAGGCGGTGCTATGACCACACTGGCGATTGATATCGGCGGTACTAAACTTGCCGCCGCGCTGATTGGCGCTGACGGACAGATCCGCGATCGCCGTGAACTTCCCACGCCAGCCAGCCAGACGCCGAAAGCATTGCGTGAAGCCTTAGCCGCGTTAGTCTCCCCGTTGCAAGCTCATGCGCAGCAGGTTGCCATCGCTTCAACCGGGATAATCCGCGACGGCAGCCTGCTGGCGCTGAATCCGCATAATCTCGGTGGATTACTACACTTTCCGTTAGTCAAAACTTTGGAACAACTTACCGATTTGCCGACCATTGCCATTAACGATGCGCAGGCCGCAGCGTGGGCGGAGTATCAGGCGCTGGAAGGCGATATAACCGATATGGTCTTTATCACCGTTTCCACCGGTGTTGGCGGCGGCGTGGTCAGTGGCGGCAAACTGCTTACCGGCCCTGGCGGTCTGGCGGGGCACATCGGGCATACGCTTGCCGATCCGCAGGGGCCTGTCTGTGGCTGTGGACGCACAGGTTGCGTGGAAGCGATTGCTTCTGGTCGCGGCATTGCAGCGGCAGCGCAGGATGAACTTATGGGCGCAGATGCGAAAACCATTTTCACGCGCGCCGGACAGGGCGACGAGCAGGCGCAGCAACTGATTCATCGCTCTGCACATGCGCTGGCAAGACTGATTGCCGATGTTAAAGCCACAACTGATTGCCAGTGTGTGGTGCTCGGCGGCAGTGTCGGGCTGGCGGAAGGGTATCTGGCGCTGGTGGAAACGTATCTGGCTAAGGAGCCAGCGGCATTTCATGTTGAGTTACTGGCGGCGCATTACCGCCATGATGCAGGTTTACTTGGGGCTGCGTTGCTGGCTCAGGGAGAAAAATTATGATGATGGGTGAAGTACAGTCGTTACCATCTGCCGGTTTACATCCAGCACTACTGGACGCGTTAACGCTGGCATTAGCCGCCAGGCCGCAGGAAAAAGCGCCGGGTCGTTACGAATTGCAGGGCGACAATATCTTTATGAATGTCATGACTTTTAACACTCAATCGCCCGTTGAGAAAAAAGCCGAATTGCACAAGCAATATATTGATATCCAGTTATTGTTAAGCGGCGAGGAGCGGATTCTGTTTGGTATGGCAGGCACTGCGCGTCAGTGTGAAGAGTTTCACCATGAGGATGATTACCAGCTTTGCAGCGCCATTGAGAACGAGCAAGCTATCATCCTGAAACCGGGAATGTTCGCCGTGTTTATGCCAGGAGAACCGCATAAACCGGGATGTGTTGTTAGCGAGCCAGGAGAGATTAAAAAGGTGGTAGTGAAGGTTAAGGCCGAGTTAATGGCTTAAAACTTGGTTCGTTTTAAAGATTCTGCAGACACCGTCTGCAGAATTCGAAACCGCTGAAATTAACAGCGTCTATAACCTTCCTCTGGCGCCGCCTGTGTTCGAACGAGTTCATCCGCGAGTCGTTTTTTATCAGGTAACAAGCATAATTTGGCAGACATTGTCTGCACGAATTTCAATTCGTTGAAAAAATATAAAAATTTTTAAACTGCCATAAATTCCTGGTGGAAAAACCACGCTTATACCTAAGACTTAAATCCTTTGATAGCCGCTTGATTAGCTGTGCGCCATACGCAGCCTTGTTCAAATTCGACAATTCGTCGGCCAATTATCCAGTATGTGGCGGTCATTAAGGCTACGTATCGTTTCCGTCGGGCACTATCGGCCAGGTGAATAATGCCGTCGTGGATTTGCTGATAGCCTGCTGTGGTTCTCTCTGAGAGAGATTCCATTATCTGTGCCTTTATACGGCGCTGTGTTGAATAATGGAGTCAGCTATATGCCTGGGATGAGCACTGAACAATTAAGAACGGCGTATTACATTCACTTTCCCTAAGATAGGTGAACAGTTTCCAGCAATATTATCAGAGCGTATAAAACGAATGCCAGATAGTACTCCTGCCCGGCATTGTTATTACAAGTAAACCACGCTTATCACTGCTTGACCATCCAGTTCGATTTTCTCTGAACTGCCTAAATCATTCGCAATAGATGCGCTCACCTGTAGTGGTATAACGGCGTTAGTCACAGGAATGGGGGAATTTTCCCCTGCTTTTACAAAGGTGTAGTAATAACTTTGGTCGACAGCAAGCGGATAAGCGGTGAGCGTTTGCCATGCTCTTTTTTGCCCAGTTATGACCGCATCTGCACCTGCAACTGATGTCGCCAACGTCTGGCTACCATTGCTGGCGCTAATGTTTTGGCTATCAATTAACACAGCATAACTGCCGATATTCTTATTATCTTTTGTTTTTCCTAAGCCGAATAAGCGTGTTGCCTGGTTAATATAACCGCCGCCATTCACGGTATATTTTACACCGCTCTGACCTTCACCATCTTTTCCGGTGACCACGCTGTCCATCCGCGTATCCCGGGCAGTAATCGCGATTCCGGTTGCTGATTCACAAGTGATGGTCAGAGTAATATTACGTGTGCCAATCTGAGTGTAATGCTGCGTTGAAAGTGCATTGATTGAATGGCTGCCGAAGTTCACTACACCGCCGTTGCTTAACAGCGGTGTACAGGCTACAGCTTCCAAAGACACCTTGACGCCAATGGTGGCTCTGTCAGCGGCTTGTACTGACAAAGTAATAAAGGCGCTGGCGACAATCAGCAATTTTGTGTTGTTCATTTTGCCTCCACCAGGACAGTAAGATTGCCCGTAATATCCGTCATGTCGGTGAGCTCTCCTTCATCCTTAAAAGAAGGCGCCATGGTCAGTGTGAGGCTGATACTTTTACCGCTATCAATTACTGCTTCCTGACCATTTTGCATAAATACCAGCCAATTATTAGGCGAAGGGCTTACAGATGCTGTTCCTGCACTGCCTGCATTGTCACTTTTGCTGTTAGCTAACGCCAAATCAAAGCTGTCACTACCGGAAATTGCATCGCTGGCGACCAGATTTAATGCACCGTCCGGGCCAAAACCAAATCTGTTATTTGTAATATGCGTGGTACTTAACTGAACGCGGACATGACCAGTCTGGTCGCATTGAATAACCAGCGTGGTTGTTTTGTCCGCTAACTGCGTTGTCTTACCTCGGTCGGCCTGGCGCATAGCGGCACTGCGTTTGCCATAGTCGACATTTTGTGTGCTGCTGGTGAGATTACACTCTGCCTAGACTGGCCCCCTGAAC
>NZ_PZKQ01000047.1:0-87542 GCF_003046645.1 Escherichia sp. MOD1-EC6475
AGGGAACTGCCAGGCATCAGATAAAGCAGAAGGCCATCCGTCAGGATGGCCTTTTTGCATTGGCGCAGAAAAAAATGCCTGATGCGACGCTGCGCGTCTTATACTCCCACATATGCCAGATTCAGCAACGGATACGGTTTCCCCAACTTGCCTACTTCCATACGTGTCCTCCTTACCAGAAATTTATCCTTAAGCTCCTCAATAACCATTTTCCTGCTAACTAAATTCATGGTTAAGGTTGCATAATGATATGCAACAAATGTATAACATTTTCTTTACCAGAAGAAATAAACAAAAGCGACCGACAAAAGCATCGGATTACGGCAGGAGACATAATGGCATGGCTGAAAGTACTGTAACGGCAGACAGCAAACTGACAAGTAGTGATACTCGTCGCCGCATTTGGGCAATTGTAGGGGCCTCTTCAGGCAACCTGGTCGAATGGTTTGATTTCTACGTCTACTCGTTTTGTTCCCTCTACTTCGCCCACATCTTCTTCCCTTCTGGTAACACGACCACTCAACTACTGCAAACAGCCGGTGTTTTTGCAGCAGGATTCTTGATGCGCCCAATAGGCGGCTGGTTATTTGGTCGAATTGCCGATAAGCATGGCCGCAAGAAATCGATGCTGTTATCAGTATGTATGATGTGTTTCGGCTCTCTGGTTATCGCATGTTTGCCAGGCTATGAAACTATTGGCACCTGGGCTCCGGCGTTGTTACTTCTCGCGCGTTTATTCCAGGGATTATCTGTAGGTGGAGAATATGGCACCAGCGCCACCTATATGAGTGAAGTCGCAGTAGAAGGTCGTAAAGGTTTTTATGCCTCATTTCAGTATGTCACGTTGATCGGCGGACAACTGTTGGCACTACTGGTTGTCGTGGTTTTACAACACACCATGGAAGACGCTGCACTCAGCGAGTGGGGATGGCGCATTCCCTTTGCGTTAGGAGCGGTGTTAGCCGTTGTGGCTTTGTGGTTACGCCGTCAATTGGATGAAACTTCACAACAAGAAACACGCGCTTTAAAAGAAGCTGGATCTCTGAAAGGATTATGGCGCAATCGCCGTGCATTCATCATGGTTCTCGGTTTTACTGCTGCGGGCTCCCTTTGTTTCTATACCTTCACCACTTACATGCAGAAGTATCTGGTGAATACTGCGGGAATGCATGCCAACGTGGCGAGTGGCATTATGACTGCCGCATTGTTTGTATTCATGCTTATTCAACCACTCATTGGTGCGCTGTCGGATAAGATTGGTCGCCGTACCTCAATGTTATGTTTCGGTTCTCTGGCAGCCATTTTTACAGTTCCTATTCTCTCAGCATTGCAAAACGTTTCCTCGCCTTATGCCGCTTTTGGTCTGGTGATGTGCGCCCTGCTGATCGTGAGTTTTTATACTTCAATCAGTGGAATACTGAAGGCTGAGATGTTCCCGGCACAGGTTCGCGCATTAGGCGTTGGCCTGTCATATGCGGTCGCCAATGCTATATTTGGTGGTTCGGCGGAGTACGTAGCGTTGTCGCTGAAATCAATAGGAATGGAAACAGCCTTCTTCTGGTATGTGACCTTGATGGCCGTGGTGGCGTTTCTGGTTTCTTTGATGCTGCATCGCAAAGGGAAGGGAATGCGTCTTTAGTGATGCGCCAGTTGCCAGATGGTATAGCCGGTAGTTGCACCGGCGACATCCCAGGCAAAATCTTTCCAGCTCCAGCCGCTCCCCTCGGGGCGGCTATCCCAAAATTCTTTTGACGCGCCCAGCCCAACAGAGAACATCAGCCCGAAAGTCGCACTGCCATCGCGACTCATCCCCTGATGCTGTGCATATTCATTTCCGACTGCGGAAAGCATCGCCGAGGCGATAAAGTGTTGAGCTTTATCCTGCCCGCTCCAGCTATCGTTAGCCATATGGCTGCATCCAGAAAGTAACAATAGCGAACAGATAAAAAGAATACGCAAAACGTGGGCCTCCAAAAAACAAACCCCGTACAGGACGGGGTTGTGATTACAGGATGCGACTAATTAATCGGTCGATGCGGATACGGCGCAAACGGCGGATAAGTTTGCGGACCTTCACCGGATAATCGGCAATACTTTGCAGATCGCGGTAGTGCTTAACGATGGTGGTATGCTCGCGGATCAGCTCCAGTTCTTTCTCACGCTGTGGCGCAAGTTCCAGTTGCGGATCGTGGATCAAAATGGCATTTTCCAGATCCAGACGCCAGGCGCGTGGGTTCAGGTTATTACCGGTTACCAGCATCCACTTATCATCAACCCACATTCCTTTCAGATGATAGGTGTTGTCGTCATCTTTCCATAACCGAACCACTAACTGGTCAGTATTAACGTAATACTGCAAACGGCTCAGGAAGCGACGCAGATTGATCTCATAGAGATAAGGCAGTGCGCCAATTATCTTGAAAGGTTCATCTTCCGGAATGTAGAAGTCATTCGCGGTTTTATCACCAACAATAATTTCGACCTTTTTTCCTTCGCGCAGCAACTGGATGATATTGCGCACAAGGATTGCTGGCAGGTTGAAGTATGGCGTACAGATGGTTAGTTTCTGCTCGGCACAAGGCATAAGATGGAAAATGGTCTTGTTCAACAGACTCGATTTCCCCAGCCCCACTAGCGGCGTTACGGAAAGCTGATCGTTATCGGCATCGCCCTGGAAATGATAAGCGGCATCACGCAGTTCCTGGCGGAACAGGCGAATGTCGTTCTTGATTTCCGGACTTTTTGGGCGATTAACATCATCCAGACGGTTAACTCCGCGACCATTCATAATATTCTGTGTAACCCATTCAAACATAATGTCTGACATCTTACGGTTACGGATCAGATGATAACGGTCGTAGCGGTATTTATCGTGCTGATGCAGATAAACATCGTTCAGGCTGGCACCGCTATAAAGTACGCTATCGTCGATGATAAAGCCTTTAAAGTGCAGAACGCCAAGGGCTTCACGGGTATTGATTGGAACGCCATAAACCGGAACATCTACGCCCGGATTTTCCTGCGCCATGCGGCAGTACCAGTCAGCATTAGTGTTAGATGCCGCAGCGCCAATGCGTCCACGTTGTGCACGATGCCAGTCGACCAGCACCCGCACATCCAGTTCCGGACGCTGCCGTTTAGCCTCATACAACGCGTTCAGAATGCCTTTGCCACCGTCATCCTGTTCGAGATACAGGGCAACGATGCAAATGCGCTGCTTCGCGCTGGCTATTTTTTCCAGCAGCGTCTCCCGGAAGTCGGCGGGAGCGTAAAAGAAATCGACATCATCAACTGATTGAGAAATCTTGGGTAGTTGGGCAAGGTGTTGTTGATGTTTATTACGCTTAAATTTTGACAACATCACAGTGCATTTCTTCTCTGTTCATTGAAGGGTCCTCTGTGCAATGCAGACGACATAAGCGGGCAATAATAACACCAGTCCCGATTAAGTGGTCAACATTTCCAGTACCTTACTCATGATTCCTCGCGCTGGGCAAGATTTAGCGTAAGCCCAACGATCCCCTCTTCGAGCTGGATATCAACGTTAAACCCGAGCTTGCGGGCCAGCGCCACCATGCCACGATTGTTTGGCATCGTAATACCATTCAGACGTTGCAGTCCGTGATCTCGCGTATAGGTAATCAACTTTTCCATTAAGCGGCGGCCTAAGCCTAATCCTTTGAGGTCCGATCGAACCAGTACGGCAAATTCGGCATCGATGTTATCAGGGTCAGAGATCGCTCGTGTGACGCCAAGGATCTCTTCTGTTTGATCAATACGTCGTACCGCCACAAAAGCCATTTCTCGATCGTAGTCGATCTGCGTCATGTTGGCTAAATCTTCATGGGTAAATTCGTTGATCTCGCTAAAGTAGCGGTAATAAAGATCTTCTTTGGTGACTCGCGAAATGAATTGCTGAAGCTGTGGCTCATCTTCCGGCAAAATCGGGCGGAACAAGCAGCGTTCACCGTTTTTCAATTCTACCCACTCTTCCAGCTGATGCGGATACGGACGCACAGCAAGGCGACTCTCGTTATCGCCTTCAAACGGCGCGATATCCAGCGTGACATCCAGCGCGGTAAATTCATTGCCGGAAGCCAGCAAAGGATGAATATCCAGCCGCTGAATCTCCGGGCAATCGACAATCAGGTTGGAAACCTGCACCAGAAGCTGACTCAAGCCTGCAACATCCAATGGACGTAGCGCACTGCGCGCACGAATCTTTTTACTTTTGATCCCCTGAATAACCAGATAGCGAGCCAGGTTCATGTTCAGCGGTGGCAACGCCACGACGGCTTGATCTTCAGGACGCCATTCCACACCGCCTTCACCAAGCATGATCAACGGCCCGAAAACCGGATCGTGCTCGACGACTACGCGCAACTCCTGAGCGCCTGCACGGTTAGCCATACTTTGCACCAGCAGTCCGTGGATCCGCGCCTGCGGCCAGGCCATTTTTACGCGATCGAAAATAGCGTTTGCCGCTTGCTGGACTTCGTTAGCCGTACGCAAATAGAGCATCACGCCCTGAACTTCTGATTTATGCGGAATATCCGGCGAGCGCAACTTCAGCGCCACCGGATAACCAATCTGTTCAGCAATATGCACCGCTTCGGTGCTATCGCTGGCAATCCAGGTGGGGAGCGTGTTCATGCCGTACGCTTGCAGGATTGGCTGAACTTCATGGGTATCGAGTGATGTCGCTCCTTCAGCAATGGCTTGCTGTAGCAGAATATGCGCTTCTGCGGTATTAGAGGTCAGATTGCTGGGCAGCGCCGGCGTTTCGCGTAGTTGCTTCTGGTTTCGCCGGTATTCCACCATATGCATAAAAGCGGTGATGGTTCCTTCCGGCGTTCGATAGGTTGGTAGTCCGGCTTCGCTGAATAAACGTCGTGCCTCTTGCGAGGAGTGCTCGCCACACCAGTTCGTCAGTAGAGATACATACTTGCTGCGGGGATGATGTTTTACCGCTTCAATTAATGCTTGCGCACTTTCTGTTGCGGGCGCTGCGGCGCTGGGCGAATGAATAACCATCAGTGCATCAAAATCCTGGCTGTGGAGCAGAATATCCAGCGTTTTAACATAATGTTCACTGCTGGCGTCATCGCGCAGATCGAGCGGGTTAGAGATAGCAACATGTTCTGGCAGCGCATCGCGCAGTTTCTGGCAAATCTCTTCACTGAGCGTTGCCAGTTTGCCATTGCGCGACCATAAGGCATCCAGCGCCAGCGCGGCAGGCGCGGCACCGTTGCTAATTATCATCAGCCGGTCGCCACGTAGCGGGCGCATATGGCTAAGGGTTTCCACTGCCGAAAACAGTTCGTGAGTGTCCTGCACTCGTAATAAACCTGCACGCTGAATAGCCGCATCCCACGCCGGATCCATTCCTGCCGTGGTGTTCAACAGACGTTGAGCCGCTGGGCTACGTCCGCTTTTAATCACCAGAATCGGTTTATTGCGAGAGGCGCTACGGGCAGCCGAAACAAAGCGTCGCGCGTCGCTTAACTGTTCGAGGTAGAGCAGGATGGCACTGGTTTTACTGTCGCGCGCCAGATAATCGAGCAATTCGTCAACGTCGATATCCAGGCTGTCGCCGAGAGCAATAAAATACGAAAAGCCCATCTCACGCTGTTGCGCCCAGTCGAGGATGGTGTTGGAGACGGCAGCAGACTGCGAAATAAACGCCAGCTTGCCGCGTTTAATCGGCACGGGCGAAAAGCTGGCATTCAGACCTTGCCAGGGAGCCAGTAAACCCAGACTGTTTGGTCCTAGCAGGCGCATGTTATGGCGCAGGGCGCAGGCGCGGAGATCTTCGTGTTGCGATGCTGGTGCAGAAAGAATAATGCAGGTTTTACAGCCTTTCTCGCCGAGCTCTTCCAGAAGAGCAAGATTGCGGCTGGCATTGGTACACAAAACCGCAAGGTCGGGTGTAAAGGGCAAGCTGGCAATATCCGGCCAGGCCAGCACACCCAACACCGCTTTCCAGGCTGGCGTCACCGGGAGTACCGGCCCGTTAAAGCCTCCCGCCAGCAGGTTACGCATCATCAGGTAACCTGCGCGATTGGGTTTCATCGATGCGCCAATTACCGCTATCGATTTTGGTCGCAGTAGTGCTTCCAGTCCTCGCTGACTCATACCGGTCTCCCGCAGAAGTGACCGAATGATTTTAAACGCTTTCTAACTGTTCTGCTGTGATGCTACCCAGATGTTGCGTTTTTCCTGCCAGATAGCGCGTTTTAAAACGAGTGAAATGCTCGCCTAAGCCCGTTGCTGCTTCGGTATCGCCCGCCATATCTAAAAGTGCGATGGCTACTTCGGCAGTACAATATTGGCCTTCGGCCTGGGCTTCACGCAGGCGATAGGCAGAAAGCCGGGAAAGATCGACGGAAATGACGGGAAGATTATCCAGATACGGACTTTTACGAAACATTTTCCGAGCTTCCGGCCAGGTGCCATCGAGCATGATAAACAGCGGCGGCTTACCGGAAGGCGGCGAGAAGATGACTTCCCGTTGCCCGCCGGCATACGAGGCGGGAAAAACCACCATTGGTTGGTAATCCGGGTTTTGTACCAGCTCCAGCAAATCTTGCGATGGTTCAGTGCGCGACCATTGAAACGCGACAGTATCCGGCAAGATATCAGCAATTAAACGTCCGGTATTGCTGGGCTTCATTGGCTCGGTATCGAACATCAGCAAACAAAAACGGCTTTTTGCTTCAGTTGGGGTGATTGTCGAACAGAGGCAAAGTTTCTCTGGCAAAAGGCAGCGTTGGCAACGACGAACGCGATTACCACGGGCAAGAAAAGGACGCGTTGCGCGTGCAATACGTTCGGCGCGTAACTGGAGAACAGCGTTTTCGGTCATGAGAGAGGGCGTCGAAAAACCGCCATTGTCGCAGAGGAGAAAACGGGGCACAAGATGCGCCCCGGTAAGATTAAAGAGATTCGTTCAACCAACTATCGAACGGTGCTTTCGGCACTGCGCCGTTGAGCATGTCAACAACCTGACCATTTTTGAAAATCATAATCGTCGGAATGCTACGAATACCAAAGCGGCTGCTTAATTCACGTTCAGCTTCGGTATTCACTTTTACAAAACGCACTTTACCGCTACGCTCTTGCGCAACATCTTCAAAAATCGGCGCGAAGTTACGGCAGGGGCCGCACCACGGCGCCCAGAAGTCGATCACTACAGGCAGATCGTCTTTCAGCAATTTGTCGAGTGTTTCACCGGTCGCATTAATCACCTCTCCGTCAAACAGGTCGTGACCGCAGCGTCCGCATTTTGCCGCATCTTCGATCCGATCGTCGGGAATGCGATTGATGGCCTGACAATGGGTACAAACGGTATTCATAACTAACCTCGAGATGAGTAAGGAGACTTATCGGCAATGACGCCGGTATGTTTCTAATATGTTACATATTATCAAAGGCAATGTTCCAGACAACAATCTGTTTTATTCAATAGGTATGATAGTCGCAGGCTTTGGTACGAAATCATGGCGAACCGCGCGCACTTCGGGTAATCTGCGCGCTTCGCGCAGCGCTGGTGGAGAAAAGCATGAACGATGAAATGAAAGGTAAAAGCGGCAAGGTCAAAGTGATGTATGTCCGCAGTGATGATGATTCTGATAAACGTACCCATAACCCGCGAACCGGGAAAGGGGGCGGGCGTCCAGGAAAATCTCGTGCCGACGGTGGCCGTCGCCCCGCCCGCGATGACAAACAGAGTCAGCCCCGTGACCGCAAGTGGGAAGATTCGCCGTGGCGCACGGTTTCCCGCGCGCCGGGTGATGAGACGCCGGAAAAGGCCGATCACGGTGGCATCAGTGGTAAAAGTTTTATTGATCCGGAAGTGTTGCGTCGTCAGCGTGCGGAAGAAACCCGCGTTTACGGCGAAAATGCATGTCAGGCACTGTTCCAGAGCCGTCCGGAAGCGATTGTTCGCGCCTGGTTTATCCAGAGCGTAACGCCGCGTTTTAAAGAAGCCTTGCGCTGGATGGCTGCAAACCGCAAAGCGTACCATGTAGTGGATGAAGCGGAACTGACAAAAGCGTCAGGCACGGAACATCACGGCGGCGTTTGCTTCCTGATTAAAAAGCGTAACGGCACAACCGTACAGCAGTGGGTAAGCCAGGCCGGCGCGCAGGATTGTGTACTGGCGCTGGAAAACGAATCTAACCCGCATAACCTGGGTGGCATGATGCGTAGCTGCGCGCACTTTGGCGTGAAAGGCGTTGTGGTGCAGGATGCGGCGTTGCTGGAATCGGGTGCGGCAATCCGTACCGCAGAAGGCGGCGCAGAGCACGTTCAGCCGATTACCGGCGACAACATTGTTAACGTGCTGGATGATTTCCGTCAGGCGGGTTATACCGTAGTGACCACTTCCAGCGAGCAGGGTAAACCGCTGTTCAAAACCAGTTTGCCAGAGAAAATGGTGCTGGTGCTGGGTCAGGAATATGAAGGGTTACCGGATGCCGCACGCGATCCGAACGATTTGCGCGTGAAGATTGATGGTACTGGCAACGTTGCCGGGCTGAATATCTCTGTCGCAACTGGCGTGCTGCTTGGCGAATGGTGGCGTCAGAACAAAGCCTGATAAATCAGCCGGATGGCAACGATGTCATCCGGCATTTTCCCGCAAATTTACTCACTCTCTGCCGGTAACACTGGCATCCAGTCAATCGGTTTTTCGCCACGTTGTTCCAGCCACTGATTTGCCAGCATAAAATGGTTGCAGCCAAAGAATCCACGATGCGCCGAAAGCGGCGACGGATGCGGCGCTTTCAGCACGTGATGGCGTTGCTTATCTATAATCGCCCCTTTCTTTTGCGCATGTGATCCCCATAACAAAAACACCACGCCTTCACGATGCTGATTAATCAGGCTGATGACTTTATCAGTAAACGTTTCCCAGCCGAGGCTGGCGTGGGAATGTGCCTGGCCTGCGCGTACCGTCAATACGGTGTTGAGCAGGAGAACCCCCTGACGTGCCCAGCTTTCAAGATAGCCATGTGTCGGGCGAGTAAAGCCTGGAAGGGTATTTTCCAGTTCTTTATACATATTCAGTAGAGAAGGCGGTATAGCAATACCTGGGCGAACGGAAAATGCCAGACCGTGCGCTTGTCCGGGGCCGTGGTAAGGATCCTGACCGAGGATCACCACTTTGACATCGCCCAGTTCAGTAAAGCGAAAGGCGTTAAAGACATCTTTTTGTGGTGGGTAGATGGTTATCCCGGACTGCCGCTCGCTGGCAACGGTCTGGAGGGTGTTAAGAAAATAGGGTTGCTGCTTTTCTTCAGCCAGCACATCATGCCAGGTTAATTGGTTAGTCATCTCGCTCTCCTGCGGATCTTCAATCCGCCTAGCTTAACTGCTTCTTTCTACAGAACAAAATCAAGCTCATTTTTTAGCCATAAACGAGTGCAAAAAAGTGTAAATTGGTAAAATCTCACGCTCGCATAAGTTGATGTAAAACAATAAAATCCATTTCTGACCACATTTGATGTGTGGTTTTTGTTGATTTAAATCAAAGAATCAAGGGTGTTTGAGGAGTATATATACACTCAAGCAACAATGGTTTTACCAATTGGCCGCGACAGGCTAATCAAATCAAATAATTTGCCGGGGAGGCATCACATGATTACAGGTATCCAGATTACTAAAGCCGCTAATGACGATCTGCTGAACTCTTTCTGGCTGCTGGACAGCGAAAAAGGCGAAGCGCGTTGCATCGTTGCGAAAGCAGGTTTTGCAGAAGACGAAGTGGTTGCAGTAAGCAAACTGGGTGACATTGAATACCGTGAAGTTCCAGTAGAAGTTAAACCAGAAGTTCGCGTTGAAGGTGGTCAGCACCTGAACGTAAACGTTCTGCGTCGTGAAACTCTGGAAGATGCAGTTAAGCATCCGGAAAAATATCCGCAGCTGACTATCCGTGTATCCGGTTATGCAGTTCGCTTCAACTCTCTGACTCCGGAACAGCAGCGCGACGTTATCGCTCGTACCTTTACTGAAAGCCTGTAAGGCTTAAGTAGCAAGTTATTAAGCGGAAGAGGGTAATCTCTTCCGCTTTTCTTTTGTCTTTCAATAGAAAATACGTACCGCACAATAGACCAGCAACAGCGCCAGAACGATATTCAACTGGCGACCATAGTGGCGAAACAATCGCTGAAACAGATGCCCCGCCAGCGCCCAGCACACATTGCCAAACGTCCCAATCATCGCCAGCAAAACGCTGACGCCAACTACCCAGCTTAACGCCTGTGTTTGCGGCAGAACAAACGTCGACAGTGCCGTAATGCCGTACAAAATAATTTTGACGTTCACAAACTGTAGCGCAAAGCTCGCCCAAAAGCTGATCGGTTTTGCCTGAAGTCCGTCTTCTTTTGTTGGACTGGTAGCGATTTTCCACGCCAGCCAGACAATATATGCCGCCCCCGCCCAACTCAACAGATGCACTGCTGCCGGGTCGATAACAGCCAATGAAAATGAAATTCCCGCACACAGCAGCATGACAATCAAAAATCCCAGACTCATCCCCGCCAGTACGCGGGTACTCTGACGAAACCCATGCGACGTGGTTGAACTCAGCGCAAGAATATTGTTCGGTCCAGGCGTGAGGGCAGTAATCAGGGTGTAGGTCCAGAAAGCACTTAATAGGGTCGGTGTCACTTGTTATCTCCTTTGTTTTGATAGACAGTACCCGACATGAAACATTTAAAAAAATGAATGTTTTTACATTCTAAATTCGACAATATCGATAGGTTTGGGTTTATGGATCTGCGCCGTTTTATTACGCTTAAAACCGTGGTGGAAGAGGGTTCCTTTTTGCGAGCTTCGCAAAAATTGTGCTGCACACAATCGACGGTGACTTTTCATATTCAGCAGCTTGAACAGGAGTTCTCGGTCCAGTTGTTTGAGAAAATTGGCCGACGGATGTGCCTCACTCGCGAAGGAAAAAAGCTGCTGCCGCACATTTATGAACTCACCAGAGTGATGGATACGCTACGCGAGGCTGCCAAAAAAGAGTCAGATCCGGATGGGGAGCTGCGCGTTGTTTCAGGCGAAACGTTACTCTCTTATCGAATGCCGCAGGTGTTGCAGCGTTTTCGGCAACGCGCACCAAAAGTGCGTTTATCGTTGCAGTCGCTGAACTGTTACGTGATCCGTGATGCGCTACTGAATGATGAGGCAGATGTCGGGGTTTTTTATCGCGTAGGGAATGATGATGCTCTGAACCGACGAGAGTTGGGTGAACAATCACTGGTGCTGGTGGCTTCACCGCAAATTGCAGATGTCGATTTTACTGAGCCGGGAAGACATAACGCCTGTAGCTTTATTATTAACGAACCGCAATGCGTCTTCCGTCAGATCTTTGAGAGCACGCTGCGTCAGCGGCGGATCACGGTGGAAAGCACCATTGAGCTTATAAGCATTGAAAGTATCAAGCGATGTGTCGCAGCAAATATCGGAGTCAGCTACTTACCGCGCTTTGCGGTAGCAAAAGAGCTGGAGTGCGGAGAATTAATTGAATTACCCTTTGGCGAACCGCCGCAAACCATTACGGCAATGTGCGCTCACCATGCCGGAAAAGCGGTTAGCCCGGCGATGCACATTTTTATTCAGTGTATTGAAGAGTGCTTTTTGCCGGGATAAAAATAATGCCGGGCTTAAACCCGGCATTCAATTTGTCGACAAATGCGCTTTGTTCATGCCGGATGCGGCGTGAACGCCTTATCCGGCCTACAAAATTGTGCAAATTCAATACATTGCATGAGTCTCGTAGGCCTGATAAGCGTAGCGCATCAGGCAATTTTGCGTTTGCCTGCACTTTTAATACCGGGCTTAACCCGGCATTATGATTACTCTTCTGTCGTTTGCGGCGGCACGCCCGTTCCGCTTGGTTTGCGGCGCTTACCAATATTTTTGGTATCGCGATGGCGTTTTTTCACCCGTGGCTTCTCTTTCTCTTTAGCCTTTTTCTTCTCGGCGCGTTTTGCCAACACTTTTTTCGATGGCTTGCCGGTCTGTTTCTCGCTTGGTGCACGGGTCTTCGGTCGTAACTCATCAATTACGCGTGCTTTAATCGGCTCTTCAATATAACGACCGACCTTACCCAGCAGCAGATGGTCATGAGCTTCAACCAGCGAGATAGCGATACCTTTACGACCAGCGCGAGCGGTACGCCCGATACGGTGCAAATAAGTATCGCCACTGCGCGGCATATCGAAGTTAAAGACGTGGCTGACATCCGGAATGTCGATACCGCGTGCGGCAACATCGGTTGCAACCAGCACGTTAACACGACCTTCGGTCAGGCGTTTGATCGCTTCGTTACGCTTGCCTTGTACCATCTCACCTTCGAGATAGCAGTTGTTGATGCCCGCTTCGCGCAGCCAGTTTGCCAGCTCATGCACACGCTCACGCTTACGCACAAACACAATTGAGCGGGTCGCTTCTGGTTGTTTTAACAGATGCACCAGCAACGCGGTTTTATGCTCAAGGTCATCGGCACGGTAATACCACTGATGAATTTTTTTGCGCTCACGAGTGGACGGATTCGCAGAAACCTCCACTGGATCTTCCAGTAGACGCTCGGCAAAATCCTGAATGGCATCGCCTTCCAGCGTTGCTGAGAAGAGCAGGGTTTGTTTACGCCAGCGAGTTTCGCCAGCAATATGTTCGATATCCTGGGCGAAGCCCATATCCAGCATACGGTCTGCTTCGTCGAGGATCAGTGTTTCAACCGCGCGGCAATCAAAGTTCTCTTCTTTTATATACTGCAGCAGACGACCGGTTGTGGCGACCACGATGTCCTGGTTTTCGCTGAACACTTCTGCGTGGTTCATATAAGCCACGCCACCAGTGATGGTGGCGATATCCAGATGCGTATGTTTCGCCAGTTCGCGGGCATGATCGGCCACCTGCATCGCCAGTTCGCGAGTTGGGGTGAGGATCAAAATACGCGGCGGACCGGATTTCTTACGCGGGAAATCGAGCAGGTGCTGCAACGCTGGCAGCAGATACGCCGCCGTTTTACCGGTGCCTGTCGGCGCAGAACCGAGTACATCACGGCCATCGAGCGCAGGCGGAATGGCGGCAGCCTGAATGGCGGTCGGGCGAGTGAAACCTTTATCCTGGAGAGCTTCCAGCAGGCTTTCGTCGAGTTCAAGTTCGGAAAAAGTCGTTACAGTCATGTTCTACCTCTGTGTGGGGCGCTGATTATAGACGTTACGGCTGCAATCTTCATCTGTTTGTATGGATATCGCTTCTCAGGTATTGTTCTTACCCGGTGCTATCGCCGTTTTTCCAGCAAGGTTTTATTTTCATGTCACAGTCTACATCCGTGCTTCGTCGTAATGGATTTACTTTTAAACAGTTTTTTGTCGCACACGATCGCTGTGCAATGAAAGTGGGAACGGATGGAATTTTGCTGGGCGCATGGGCTCCTGTGGCTGGGGTAAAACGCTGCCTTGATATCGGTAGCGGTAGCGGGTTATTGGCTTTGATGCTGGCGCAGCGCACCGATGATGGCGTGATAATCGATGCGGTTGAAATTGAAAACGAAGCGGCTGCCCAGGCGCAGAAAAATATCGCGCAGTCCCCGTGGGCAGAGCGGATTAACGTCCATACGGGGGATATTCAGCAGTGGCTTACCCAGCAGACAACGCGCTTTGATTTAATCATCAGTAACCCGCCGTATTATCAGCAGGGAGTAGAGTGCGCAACACCACAGCGGGAGCAGGCGCGCTATACCACTACGCTTGATCACCAGACGTTGCTCACTTGCGCGGCAGAATGCATTACCGAAGAGGGATTTTTCTGCGTGGTGCTGCCAGAACAGATCGGTAATGGTTTTACTGAACTGGCGTTAAATATGGGCTGGCATTTACGTTTACGGACGGATGTGGCGGAAAACGAAGCGCGACTGCCGCATCGGGTGCTGCTGGCATTCTCCCCACAGGCGGGGGAGTGTTTTAGCGATCGCTTAGTGATTCGTGGGCCAGACCAGAACTATTCCGAAGCGTATACGGCGCTGACCCAGGCTTTTTATCTGTTTATGTAATGATTGCCGGGGGTGAGAATCGATGGACCGGAATGCGTGAGTAGCTCCGGGTAATCCAGCGTGTAATGCAAGCCCCGACTCTCTTTGCGCATTATCGCGCAGCGAACAATCAACTCGGCAACCTGCACCAGATTACGCAGCTCCAGCAAATTATTCGACACACGGAAGTGAGCATAATATTCATCTATCTCCTGCTGCAGCATATTGATCCGCCGCAGGGCGCGCTCCAGGCGCTTTGTTGTGCGTACAATGCCCACGTAATCCCACATAAACAGGCGTAACTCATGCCAGTTATGTTGAATCACCACCAGTTCATCAGGATTCTCAACGCGGCTTTCATCCCACGGCGGTAACGTACTGACGCCGCGCACATAAGGCATACGCTTTGCAATATCTTCCGCTGCCGACCAGCCGTAGACCAGACACTCCAGCAATGAGTTAGAGGCCATTCGGTTAGCGCCATGTAATCCTGTATAGCTGACTTCACCAATGGCATACAGGCCATCAACGTCGGTACGCCCATAATCATCTACCATCACGCCACCGCAGGTGTAGTGCGCAGCGGGCACTATTGGCACAGGCTCTTTCGTGAGATCAATGCCCAGCCCCAATAATTTTTCATAAATCATTGGGAAATGCTGACGAATAAAATCGGCGGGCTTATGGCTGATGTCGAGGAACATACAATCCGCGCCGAGGCGTTTCATTTCATGGTCAATGGCGCGGGCGACAATATCGCGCGGGGCCAGTTCGCCGCGCTCATCAAAATCGGGCATAAATCGTGTACCGTCCGGGCGTTTCAAATAAGCGCCTTCGCCACGTAAGGCTTCCGTTAACAGGAAATTTCGAGCCTGTGGATGATACAGTGCGGTAGGGTGGAACTGATTAAATTCAAGATTAGCAACCCGGCAACCCGCGCGCCAGGCCATGGCAATACCATCGCCAGAGGAAATATCCGGATTGGTGGTATACTGATAAACTTTCGATGCGCCTCCGGTTGCCAGCACTACCGCTTTTGCGTGGCAGGTTTCTACCGCTTCTTTATTGCGATTCCACACCCATGCGCCAACAACCCGTCGCGTACCCGGCAGACCAATTTTGTCAGAAATAATCAGATCGACGGCGTTGCTGCGTTCCAGCACGCGAATATTCGGATGGTTCTGCGCCTTGCTCACTAGTGTGGTTTCTACTTCTTTACCAGTAGCGTCGGCGGCATGAAGAATACGACGGTGACTATGTCCACCTTCACGAGTCAGATGGTAGCTCTCTTCGCCATTTGGCTGAACGTGGGTATCAAACAACACCCCCTGG
The DNA here is from genome assembly GCF_003046645.1 of Escherichia sp. MOD1-EC6475. Taxonomy (NCBI): domain Bacteria; kingdom Pseudomonadati; phylum Pseudomonadota; class Gammaproteobacteria; order Enterobacterales; family Enterobacteriaceae; genus Escherichia; species Escherichia sp. MOD1-EC6475. The sequence continues at coordinate 15,377 of NZ_PZKQ01000047.1, forward strand.
TCGATCAACCATTGCACGCAGGAACGCGCATTGCTGGCAACAAATTCAACAGCATGGCGATCGCAAATTCCGGCACCAGCAATTAAGGTATCTTCCACATGTGAATCGATGCTGTCAGTTTCATCAAACACGGCGGCAATTCCGCCCTGGGCGTAAAACGTCGAGCCTTCTGTAACTGGACCTTTACTTAGAACGATGACTTGATGCTTATCCGCCAGACGTAGCGCCAGTGAAAGCCCGGCGGCACCGCTACCAATAATCAACACATCACAAGAATGTTCAGGGAAAATATTCATTTTGATTGTTTAATTTACTAAACACCGTTCGGCCAGCATAGCATCATGTTGTACAATTAAACACCTGTTATTTTGATGTTTGTTGCATGGGCTAAACATGTTGATTCAGGGAGACGGGAAAAAGAGAAGTTGATCGTTGGCGGAGGATTAGGTGGTGAAATAAAAAGGCCGTTGGGTTACTCTTCAGGCAGTTAAATGGGCATTTCTACACAGATAATGCGTTATTCAGATTCTGTAGACTTATAATGATAGATAATGATCCGTCTACAGCATGACAAACAAAAACAGATGCGTTACGGAACTTTACAAAAACGAGACACTCTAACCCTTTGCTTGCTCAAATTGCAGCTAATGGAGTGGCGTTTCGATAGCGCGTGGAAATTTGGTTTGGGGAGATTTTACCTCGGATGAGCGAGCAGTTAACGGACCAGGTCCTGGTTGAGCGGGTCCAGAAGGGAGATCAGAAAGCCTTTAACTTACTGGTAGTGCGCTATCAGCATAAGGTGGCGAGTCTGGTTTCCCGCTATGTGCCGTCGGGTGATGTTCCCGATGTGGTACAAGAAGCTTTTATTAAAGCCTATCGTGCGCTGGATTCGTTCCGGGGAGATAGTGCTTTTTATACATGGCTGTATCGGATTGCTGTTAATACGGCAAAAAATTACCTGGTTGCTCAGGGGCGTCGTCCACCTTCCAGTGATGTGGATGCCATTGAAGCTGAAAACTTCGAAAGTGGCGGCGCGCTAAAAGAAATTTCGAACCCTGAGAACTTAATGTTGTCAGAAGAACTGAGACAGATAGTTTTCCGAACTATTGAGTCCCTCCCGGAAGATTTACGCATGGCAATAACCTTGCGGGAGCTGGATGGCCTGAGCTATGAAGAGATAGCCGCTATCATGGATTGTCCGGTGGGTACGGTGCGTTCACGTATCTTCCGAGCGAGGGAAGCTATTGATAATAAAGTTCAACCGCTTATCAGGCGTTGACGATAGCGGGATACTGGATAAGGGTATTAGGCATGCAGAAAGAACAACTTTCCGCTTTAATGGATGGCGAAACGCTGGATAGTGAGCTGCTTAACGAACTGGCTCACAACCCGGAAATGCAGAAAACCTGGGAAAACTATCACTTAATCCGTGACTCTATGCGGGGTGATACTCCCGAGGTGCTTCATTTCGATATCTCTTCCCGCGTGATGGCTGCCATTGAAGAAGAGCCAGTACGTCAACCGACGACATTGATCCCAGAGGCTCAGCCTGCACCGCATCAATGGCAGAAAATGCCATTTTGGCAGAAAGTACGTCCATGGGCGGCACAGCTTACCCAAATGGGCGTAGCAGCGTGCGTATCGCTTGCAGTTATCGTTGGCGTCCAGCACTATAATGGACAATCTGAAACGTCCCAGCAGCCCGAAACTCCGGTATTTAATACTCTGCCGATGATGGGTAAAGCCAGTCCGGTAAGTCTGGGAGTGCCTTCTGAAGCGACCGCGAATAATGGTCAACAGCAGCAGGTACAGGAGCAGCGTCGTCGCATTAATGCCATGTTACAGGATTACGAACTGCAACGTCGACTTCACTCCGAACAGCTTCAGTTTGAGCAGGCACAAACACAGCAAGCCGCTGTACAGGTGCCAGGAATTCAAACTTTAGGAACGCAATCGCAGTAATGAAGCAACTTTGGTTTGCCATGTCATTAGTGACAGGTAGCCTGTTATTCTCTGCTAACGCCTCGGCCACCCCTGCGTCCGGGGCGTTATTACAGCAGATGAACCTGGCTAGTCAGTCACTGAATTACGAGCTGTCATTCATCAGCATCAATAAACAAGGTGTTGAGTCCCTGCGTTATCGACATGCACGCCTCGATAACCGTCCTCTTGCACAGTTGTTGCAAATGGATGGGCCGCGTCGGGAAGTGGTACAGCGCGGCAATGAAATCAGCTATTTTGAACCGGGCCTTGAACCGTTCACACTTAATGGCGATTACATTGTTGATTCTCTGCCATCACTCATCTATACCGATTTCAAACGCCTTTCTCCTTACTACGACTTTATCTCCGTGGGGCGCACGCGTATTGCTGACCGCTTATGTGAGGTAATCCGCGTAGTCGCCCGTGATGGCACACGCTACAGCTACATCGTATGGATGGACACCGAATCGAAATTACCGATGCGGGTAGATCTCCTTGATCGCGATGGTGAAACGCTGGAACAATTCCGTGTGATTGCTTTCAACGTCAATCAGGATATCAGCAGCAGTATGCAGACGCTGGCGAAGGCGAACTTGCCACCGCTGCTTTCTGTACCAGTGGGGGAAAAAGCCAAATTTAACTGGGCTCCAACCTGGTTGCCACAGGGGTTTAGCGAAGTTTCCAGCAGTCGGCGTCCGCTACCGACGATGGACAACATGCCTATCGAATCACGTCTCTATTCCGACGGATTATTCAGCTTTTCGGTAAACGTTAACCGTGCTACGCCATCGAGCACCGACCAGATGTTGCGCACCGGACGCAGAACCGTTAGTACCAGCGTACGTGATAACGCCGAAATCACCATTGTTGGTGAACTGCCACCGCAAACGGCGAAGCGCATTGCCGAGAATATTAAGTTTGGGGCAGGGCAATGATTAAAGAGTGGGCCACTGTCGTCTCCTGGAAAAACGGGCAGGCGCTGGTCAGTTGTGATGTCAAAGCCTCATGCAGCAGCTGCGCTTCCCGTGCTGGTTGCGGTAGCCGCGTGTTGAATAAACTTGGCCCGCAAACCACACATACCATCGTCGTACCCTGTGATGAACCGTTAGTGCCGGGGCAAAAAGTGGAATTAGGAATCGCCGAAGGCAGCCTGCTCAGCTCCGCATTACTGGTTTATATGTCGCCGCTAGTGGGATTATTCCTCATCGCTTCGTTATTTCAGCTACTCTTTGCTTCAGATATTGCAGCATTATGCGGTGCGATTCTCGGCGGCGTTGGCGGATTCCTCATTGCGCGTGGACACTCACGTAAGTTTGCTGCCCGGGCAGAATGGCAACCTGTCATCTTAAGCGTGGCATTGCCACCTGGCCTTGTGCGATTTGAAACATCTTCGGAAGACGCGAGCCAGTGATTTCACTGGCTTTGTTGTATTTTGCATAACAAATGCGAGGACGTTTCCAGATACCACAATCCATACGGTATGAACATTTCCTCGCCTCAATGTTGTAGTGTAGAATGCGGCGTTTCTATTAATACAGACGTTAAGCTCAGAACAGCGACTTCTAAAAGCCTGGTTAACCGGGCATTAAGGCACAATAATCATACTTTATGAAGAATATACGTAACTTTTCGATCATAGCTCACATTGACCACGGTAAATCGACGCTGTCTGACCGTATTATCCAGATCTGCGGTGGCCTGTCTGACCGTGAAATGGAGGCACAGGTTCTCGATTCCATGGATCTTGAGCGTGAGCGTGGCATAACTATCAAAGCGCAGAGCGTGACGCTGGACTATAAAGCGTCCGATGGCGAAACCTATCAACTTAACTTTATCGACACCCCAGGTCATGTGGACTTCTCTTATGAAGTATCGCGTTCGCTGGCCGCTTGTGAAGGCGCATTGCTGGTGGTTGACGCCGGGCAGGGCGTAGAAGCGCAAACCCTGGCAAACTGCTACACCGCAATGGAAATGGATCTCGAGGTAGTGCCGGTACTGAACAAGATTGACCTGCCGGCAGCCGATCCTGAACGCGTGGCGGAAGAAATTGAAGATATCGTTGGAATCGACGCCACCGACGCAGTGCGTTGCTCGGCGAAAACCGGCGTTGGTGTGCAGGACGTTCTTGAACGTCTGGTGCGCGACATCCCACCGCCGGAAGGCGATCCGGAAGGCCCGTTGCAGGCTCTGATTATCGACTCCTGGTTCGACAACTACCTGGGCGTTGTTTCACTTATCCGTATTAAAAACGGCACCCTGCGTAAGGGCGACAAAGTGAAAGTCATGAGTACCGGGCAGACTTATAACGCCGACCGTCTGGGTATTTTCACGCCGAAGCAAGTTGACCGTACAGAGCTGAAATGTGGCGAAGTAGGCTGGTTGGTATGTGCGATTAAAGATATCCACGGCGCACCAGTCGGTGACACCTTAACGCTGGCGCGTAATCCGGCAGAAAAGGCGCTGCCAGGATTTAAGAAAGTTAAACCGCAGGTTTACGCCGGTCTGTTCCCGGTAAGTTCCGACGACTATGAAGCCTTCCGCGATGCGCTGGGTAAATTGAGTCTCAACGATGCCTCTTTGTTCTACGAGCCGGAAAGCTCCACGGCGCTGGGCTTTGGTTTCCGCTGCGGCTTCCTCGGCCTGCTGCACATGGAGATTATTCAGGAACGTCTGGAACGCGAGTACGATCTTGACCTGATTACTACCGCTCCGACAGTAGTGTATGAAGTAGAAACTACGGGGAAAGAAGTTATCTACGTCGATAGCCCGTCTAAGCTGCCTGCGGTAAATAACATCTACGAACTGCGCGAGCCGATTGCAGAGTGTCACATGCTGCTGCCGCAGGCGTATCTTGGTAACGTCATTACGTTGTGCGTAGAAAAACGCGGCGTACAGACCAACATGGTTTATCACGGGAACCAGGTGGCACTGACGTATGAGATCCCGATGGCTGAAGTGGTACTCGACTTCTTCGATCGCCTGAAATCTACCTCGCGTGGTTATGCGTCTTTGGATTACAACTTCAAACGCTTCCAGGCGTCCGACATGGTGCGTGTTGACGTTTTAATCAACGGTGAACGTGTTGATGCGCTGGCGTTGATCACCCACCGTGATAATTCGCAAAACCGTGGTCGCGAGCTGGTGGAGAAGATGAAAGATCTGATCCCCCGCCAGCAGTTTGATATCGCCATTCAGGCTGCGATTGGAACGCACATCATTGCGCGTTCTACCGTGAAACAGCTGCGTAAAAACGTACTGGCCAAATGTTATGGCGGCGATATCAGCCGTAAGAAAAAGCTGCTGCAGAAGCAGAAAGAAGGTAAGAAACGCATGAAGCAGATCGGTAACGTCGAACTGCCGCAGGAAGCGTTCCTCGCCATTCTGCACGTCGGCAAAGACAACAAATAACCATTAGGAGTTGGCATGGCGAATATGTTTGCCCTGATTCTGGTGATTGCCACACTGGTGACGGGCATTTTGTGGTGCGTGGATAAATTCTTTTTCGCACCTAAACGGCGGGAACGTCAGGCAGCAGCGCAAGCGGCTGCCGGGGACTCACTGGATAAAGCAACGCTGAAAAAAGTTGTGCCGAAGCCTGGTTGGCTGGAAACCGGCGCTTCTGTATTTCCGGTGCTGGCTATCGTATTGATTGTGCGTTCGTTTATTTATGAACCGTTCCAGATCCCGTCAGGTTCGATGATGCCGACTCTGTTAATCGGTGACTTTATTCTGGTAGAGAAGTTTGCTTACGGCATTAAAGACCCTATCTACCAGAAAACGCTGATCGAAACCGGTCATCCGAAACGTGGCGATATTGTGGTCTTTAAATACCCGGAAGATCCAAAGCTTGATTACATCAAGCGTGCGGTGGGATTACCGGGCGATAAAGTCACTTACGATCCGGTCGCGAAAGAAGTGACTATTCAACCGGGATGCAGTTCCGGTCAGGCGTGTGAAAACGCGTTGCCGGTCACCTATTCCAACGTGGAGCCGAGCGATTTCGTACAGACCTTCTCACGTCGTAACGGCGGGGAAGCAACCAGCGGATTCTTTGAGGTGCCGAAAAACGAAACTAAAGAAAATGGTATTCGTCTTTCTGAACGTAAAGAGACACTGGGCGATGTAACGCATCGTATCCTGACCGTGCCGATTGCGCAGGATCAGGTGGGGATGTATTACCAGCAACCAGGACAACAACTGGCAACCTGGATTGTTCCGCCAGGGCAATACTTCATGATGGGTGATAATCGCGATAACAGCGCGGACAGCCGTTACTGGGGCTTTGTGCCGGAAGCGAATCTGGTCGGTCGGGCAACGGCTATCTGGATGAGTTTCGATAAGCAAGAAGGTGAATGGCCGACAGGCGTGCGCTTAAGTCGCATTGGTGGCATTCACTAATTGCTGTTATCCGTTCACGTTGTCGCCGTTATGGCGACAACGTGAATTATTTATGAGATAAATCTCCCGTGGCTAACGACATCCCCCGTCGTTGTGTATAGAATATTCCCCCGAAGTTTAAGGTTGGCACCTCCAGGTCGCCACGGCACACGAAACAGCGTTGGTCCCCATATACAGGTCAACTGAAACTGCTGCAAAGCTGTTAGCAGAACCCTGCATATCAGGTCTGTTTCGTGTGCTGAATTGTTGACGCATTTATTTATTGGTATCGCATGAACCCCATCGTAATTAATCGGCTTCAACGGAAGCTGGGCTACACTTTTAATCATCAGGAACTGTTGCAGCAGGCATTAACCCATCGTAGTGCCAGCAGCAAACATAACGAGCGTTTAGAATTTTTAGGCGACTCTATTTTGAGCTACGTTATCGCCAATGCACTGTATCATCGTTTCCCTCGTGTGGATGAAGGGGATATGAGCCGGATGCGCGCCACGCTGGTCCGTGGCAATACGCTGGCAGAACTGGCGCGTGAATTTGAGTTAGGTGAGTGCTTACGTTTAGGGCCGGGTGAACTTAAAAGCGGTGGATTTCGTCGCGAGTCGATTCTTGCTGACACCGTCGAAGCATTAATTGGCGGCGTATTCCTCGACAGCGATATTCAGACCGTCGAGAAATTAATCCTTAACTGGTATCAAACCCGTCTGGACGAAATTAGCCCAGGCGATAAACAAAAAGATCCGAAAACGCGCTTGCAAGAATATTTGCAGGGGCGCCATCTGCCTCTGCCAACTTATCTGGTAGTTCAGGTACGTGGCGAAGCGCACGATCAGGAATTTACTATCCACTGCCAGGTTAGCGGCCTGAGCGAACCGGTGGTTGGCACAGGTTCAAGCCGTCGTAAGGCTGAACAGGCTGCCGCCGAACAGGCGTTGAAAAAACTGGAGCTGGAATGAGCATCGATAAAAGTTACTGCGGATTTATTGCCATCGTCGGACGCCCGAACGTTGGCAAATCCACACTGCTGAACAAACTGTTGGGGCAGAAGATCTCCATCACTTCCCGCAAAGCGCAGACAACCCGTCACCGCATTGTGGGTATCCATACTGAAGGCGCGTATCAGGCGATCTACGTCGATACCCCGGGTCTGCATATGGAAGAAAAACGCGCCATTAACCGCCTGATGAACAAAGCGGCGAGCAGCTCCATTGGCGACGTTGAGTTGGTTATTTTTGTCGTTGAAGGCACCCGCTGGACGCCGGACGATGAAATGGTGCTCAACAAGCTGCGTGATGGCAAAGCTCCGGTGATCCTCGCGGTGAACAAAGTGGACAACGTGCAGGAGAAAGCCGATCTTCTGCCGCATCTGCAGTTCCTGGCAAGCCAGATGAATTTCCTCGATATTGTGCCGATTTCTGCCGAAACCGGGCTGAATGTTGACACTATTGCGGCAATCGTGCGTAAGCATCTGCCGGAAGCGCCCCATCACTTCCCGGAAGATTACATTACCGATCGCTCGCAGCGATTTATGGCCTCTGAAATCATCCGTGAAAAACTGATGCGTTTCCTCGGTGCAGAACTGCCGTACTCCGTGACCGTGGAGATCGAACGTTTTGTCACCAATGAGCGCGGCGGCTATGACATCAACGGTTTGATTCTCGTTGAGCGCGAAGGGCAGAAGAAGATGGTGATTGGCAACAAAGGGGCCAAGATCAAAACCATCGGGATTGAAGCGCGTAAAGACATGCAGGAAATGTTCGAAGCGCCTGTCCACCTTGAGCTGTGGGTGAAAGTGAAATCTGGCTGGGCCGACGACGAACGTGCGCTGCGTAGTCTCGGTTACGTTGACGATCTCTAATTAGCACACTCTATGACTTTCGAGGTGCAGGAAGGCGGCAAGACCGTGAATCCCTGGTCACTTACTAAAGTAAGTGACCAGGGGGAACAGTTGCAGCCAGGGCACCTGCAACTTGAAAGGCGACGAGTATGATGGAAGGCTGGCAGCGCGCATTTGTCCTGCATAGTCGCCCGTGGAGCGAAACCAGCCTGATGCTGGACGTCTTCACGGAGGAATCGGGACGCGTGCGTCTGGTTGCTAAAGGTGCACGTTCAAAACGTTCTACCGTGAAAGGCGCATTGCAGCCTTTCACACCTCTCTTGCTACGCTTCGGCGGGCGCGGTGAAGTCAAAACGCTGCGCAGTGCCGAAGCTGTCTCGCTGGCGCTGCCATTAAGTGGTGTTACGCTTTACAGCGGTCTGTACATCAACGAACTTCTCTCCCGCGTCCTGGAATACGAAACGCGCTTCTCGGAACTCTTTTTCGATTACTTGCACTGCATTCAGTCTCTGGCAGGTGCCACTGGTACGCCAGAACCGGCGTTGCGTCGCTTTGAGCTGGCGTTGCTCGGGCATTTGGGTTATGGGGTCAACTTTACCCATTGCGCAGGTAGCGGTGAGCCGGTAGATGACACCATGACGTATCGTTATCGCGAAGAGAAAGGTTTTATTGCCAGTGTGGTTATCGATAATAAAACGTTCACCGGGAGGCAGTTGAAAGCGTTACATGCGCGGGAATTTCCTGACGCCGACACATTGCGAGCAGCGAAACGCTTTACCCGCATGGCGCTTAAGCCTTATCTTGGCGGTAAACCTTTAAAAAGCAGGGAACTGTTCCGGCAGTTTATGCCTAAGCGAACGGTGAAAACACATAATGACTGATGAGGATTGTCATGGCTGAATTACTGTTAGGCGTCAACATTGACCATATCGCAACGCTGCGTAATGCGCGTGGTACTGCTTATCCAGACCCGGTACAGGCGGCGTTTATTGCCGAGCAGGCGGGTGCTGATGGCATTACCGTGCATTTGCGCGAAGATCGTCGCCACATTACCGACCGCGATGTGCGAATCCTGCGTCAGACGCTGGATACCCGCATGAATCTGGAAATGGCGGTGACTGAAGAAATGTTGGCGATTGCCGTTGAGACGAAGCCGCATTTTTGCTGCCTGGTGCCGGAAAAGCGTCAGGAAGTGACAACCGAAGGCGGCCTGGACGTTGCGGGTCAGCGTGACAAAATGCGCGATGCTTGTAAACGTCTGGCAGATGCCGGGATTCAGGTTTCTCTGTTTATCGACGCCGATGAAGAGCAGATCAAAGCTGCCGCTGAGGTTGGCGCACCGTTTATTGAGATCCACACAGGCTGTTACGCCGATGCCAAAACTGATGCTGAACAGGCGCAAGAGCTGGCGCGTATTACTAAAGCTGCGACCTTTGCCGCAAGCCTCGGTCTGAAAGTTAATGCCGGTCACGGTCTGACCTATCACAATGTGAAAGCCATCGCCGCCATCCCTGAGATGCACGAACTGAATATCGGACATGCCATTATTGGCCGTGCGGTAATGACCGGACTGAAAGATGCCGTGGCAGAAATGAAGCGTCTGATGCTGGAAGCGCGTGGCTAATGGCAATATTAGGTTTAGGCACGGATATCGTAGAGATCGCTCGCATTGAAGCGGTGATCACTCGATCCGGTGATCGCCTGGCACGACGCGTATTAAGCGATCATGAATGGGAGATCTGGAAAACGCACCATCAGCCGGTGCGTTTTCTGGCGAAGCGTTTTGCCGTGAAAGAAGCGGCGGCAAAAGCGTTTGGTACTGGGATCCGCAATGGCCTGGCATTTAATCAGTTTGAAGTGTTCAACGATGAACTCGGCAAGCCACGGCTGCGGTTGTGGGGCGAGGCGTTAAAATTGGCAGAAAAGCTGGGTGTCGCACATATGCATGTGACGCTGGCAGATGAACGCCACTATGCTTGCGCCACGGTAATAATTGAAAGTTAAAACTCTTTCTCGAACACCTAAATAATACCGTTCTTTTAAAAAGTAAAACCCCCGAACTGGTAAGGAACGGGGGTTTTACTTTATAACTTAAATAATATTGTGCAGCACGCACCCTCAACGGGAGTGATTATGGATCAGGGGGGTTATCTTTTACAAGCAACTTGCAATCTTTAGCATAAAAACTCGAGCCTTGACGAAGAATTCGATATCGATGGAAAGATTAACGTGACTGCCAATTCATAAGCACTTTAAAATTGGCTTCGTTATTGGAGATTTTGCTGTGCTTTACACCATATCACTGAATTCCCCCATTGAAACGAGTGGTGTCGTCAAAGCTCTGGTGCGGAGTGCAGCATGTACCCTCAATAACTCGCACGTTCAGTTTTGGGGAGATGTAAGGGCTAATCTGAACGGCTGCATTCCTTGTTTAAGGAAAAACGAATGACTGATTGTCGATACCTTATTAAACGGGTTATTAAAGTCGTCATTGCTGTTTTACAGCTGATCCTTCTGTTCTTGTAACATCAGGAAACGTACTTAAGGCGCGTCGGCTTAACCAGCCAGACGCGCCTTTAATAATAATTAAGTGTCTGCGCAGATATTATCGAAATTCATTTAATGAATGTTTTTATTAATGACATCATAAAAATAAATATAATAATTTCGTTTTTACACGACTGAATAAGCAATATCCTGCTCCAGAGGAAAAATACTAAATCTTATCCGCATGATGCATCAGCACAAACTTGTCCCACAACTGTTCTTCTGTTTCAACATGCGCCGGATCTTTCACAATAGTATTGGGGATCGGGCACACTTTCTGGCAGGTTGGCGTCTCGTAATGACCTACGCATTCGGTACACTTGTCGCTGTTAATCTCGTAGATATGTTCACCCATCGAAATCGCCTCATTCGGGCATTCGGGTTCACACATATCACAATTGATGCATTTTTTAGTGATTAACAGCGCCATAAGGAAACTCTCAAAACAACACAAACCGGGCGGGCATTATACGCGCATTCTTTACTCAAACCAGTTTTTTCACCAGCGCCTCACTATGACGAATACGTTCTGGCGCCAGTTCCAGATCCTGCTGGATCAGCGCAATGAACAGCAAATCCGTTAACATTCCCTGAGCATGACATGCGGAGATCGAAGCACTGTTTGTCGCTTGTTCTTCGGCAATGGTATACAGGCAATGAGAAGCGCGCTGTTGCAGGGCATTGGGGGTGAAACCGGTGATTGCCAGCACTTTTCCACCCACTCGCAGCATTTCATCTGCTGCCAGGTTTAACTCGCGCCGTACACCTGTGTATGAGATGGCTAATAACAAATCGTCCGGTGACGAAGCTTGCACAGTTGCAAGCAACGCGTGCATATCACGCTCAGCGGCAGCATTAAAACCTATCTTCATCAGCTTCCAGGCAAAATTCTGCGCCACCAGACCGGAAGCGCCGATACCAGTCAGAATAACCCGTCGCGCAGAACGAAGCATCGACACGCATTCATGTAGCTTCTCCTCACTATTGACGTTCAGTGTTGCGTACATGGCAGCCGTGTTTTCTTTAATCAGCTTTTCGCCAACCAGCCGTAACGGATCATCACCGCGAATTTGGTTATGAATGGGTACGGAGGGCGATTCCGGTTGGCTTGCCAGAGCTTCGCTTAACGCCAATTTAAGTGCCGGAAAACCTTTATAGCCAAGTTTTTGCGCGAACTTCACTACGCTGGACTGACTGACTCCGGCTTCGTTGGCCAGTTGTTGGGAACTAAGGTGGCGGGCAGTGTCCGGTTGTAGCAGGAGATAGTCCGCCAGCTTTTTATCACTCTGGGCAAGCCCCTGGTAACGCTGACGGATACGAAGTAAGCCGTTCATATCTTTCCTCGCGATGAATTAATGGCGACAACAGGCAATATGAGATACAAGCGAGAGAATATTATATTCCATCAAAGTTAATTGCCATGAATTAAAAATTCCAGTCAACCATTATGCGATAGATTGTTGCCGGAAAAGTGATGATCTATCTGTTAGGCTATCTGGTAGTGAAAATTAATCAGGATGTATCAGTCCAGAGGGGTATGGTTTGGCAACTCACGAGCGCCGTGTGGTGTTTTTTGACTTAGATGGAACATTGCATCAACAGGATATGTTCGGCAGTTTTCTGCGCTACTTACTGCGCCGACAGCCGCTGAATGCGTTACTTGTTCTGCCGCTGTTGCCGGTCATTGTCATTGCATTATTAATCAAGGGGCGAGCGGCACGTTGGCCGATGAGTCTGCTGCTATGGGGCTGTACCTTTGGTCATAGCGAAGCACGTTTACAGGCGTTACAAGCCGATTTCGTGCATTGGTTTCGCGACAATGTTACGGCGTTCCCGCTAGTGCAGGAACGTCTGACCAGCTATTTGCTAAGCTCCGATGCTGACATTTGGTTGATTACCGGTTCCCCTCAGGCTTTGGTCGAAGCGGTTTATTTCGATACGCCGTGGCTGCCACGCGTTAATCTTATCGCCAGTCAGATCCAGCGCGGCTATGGCGGCTGGGTGCTGACTATGCGCTGTCTTGGCCATGAAAAGGTCGCGCAACTGGAACGCAAAATCGGCACACCGCTGCGGCTGTACAGTGGCTATAGCGACAGTAATCAGGACAATCCGCTACTCTATTTTTGTCAGCATCGCTGGCGGGTAACGCCTCGCGGTGAACTCCAGCAACTGGAATAGAGTAAAGCATAGCGTCCGTGTATAATGCGCCGCGCTTTTATAACCGGAGTTTTCTTTTTGTCTGAAGTCGAATTTAGCCACGAATACTGGATGCGTCATGCGCTGACGCTGGCGAAACGTGCCTGGGACGAGCGAGAAGTGCCGGTCGGCGCGGTATTAGTGCATAACAATCGCGTAATCGGCGAAGGATGGAATCGTCCGATAGGACGTCATGATCCTACTGCACATGCAGAAATCATGGCGCTGCGGCAAGGAGGGCTGGTGATGCAGAATTATCGCCTGATCGACGCCACGTTGTATGTCACGCTGGAGCCATGCGTGATGTGTGCCGGAGCGATGATCCACAGCCGTATTGGTCGCGTAGTCTTTGGCGCGCGTGATGCGAAAACTGGCGCCGCCGGATCATTAATGGATGTGCTGCACCATCCCGGTATGAATCATCGAGTGGAAATTACGGAAGGAATACTGGCGGATGAGTGCGCGGCGCTACTCAGCGATTTTTTCCGAATGCGCCGCCAGGAAATCAAAGCGCAGAAAAAAGCGCAACCCGCTACAGATTAATTTTGCTTTTCTTCACTCCCTTTCCTGGAAAACAGTAGAGAAGGGGAGTGCGTCAGATAATTAGATGACGACTGCGAAAGAAACGAGAGAAAGGGAAATTTTCCCTTACCCAATTCAGCGGGTGATACCGCCGGATAATCCTGGGCCAGCTGCATCGCCGCTTCTGTAGCCTGCTTCTCTTTCTCTTGCAGATAACCTACCAGGCTAATCTGATACTTACGAATATTTTCGACATAAGCATAGGCTTCATGCCCACGCGCATAGCCGTAAGTCAGCTTGCTGTAATAGGGTTTCTGGCTAAGTAAAGGCAGACGCTGTTTGACATCGGCCCAACTGTCAGGATTGCCTTTGGTTTTTGCTGTCAGGGCGCGGGCGTCCAGCATATGTGCATAGCCCATATTATAGGCGGCGAGCGCAAACCAGATCCGCTCATTTTCTGGCACGCTCTCTGGCACTTTACTCATCATATTCTGCAAGTAACGCGCGCCACCGCTGATGCTTTGTTCGGCATCAGTGCGGTCGGTAATACCCAGGCTTTGCGCGGTATTTTTGGTTAACATCATCATGCCGCGTACACCGGTCGGCGAAGTGGCCTGCGCATCCCAGTGCGATTCCTGATAAGCAATAGCGGCCAGCAAACGCCAGTCAATTTCTTCGGCGTATTTCTCAAACAGAGGCTTTAACTGCGGCAGTACCGCATCAACGGCGCGTAAAAATGTGCGTGTATCAACGTAATCAAAATCATCGCCATGTCCGAGATATTTCTCTTCAATACGCGCCAGTGTGCCGTCCTCATTCATTTCATTGAAGAAATCGAGCAGAGCCGCAGAAAGCGTATTATCGTTATCTAATTGACTAAACCAGGTCACCGGTTGTTCATCGGTGATATCCAGTGCCACAGCAAGTTCCGGGTGAACGCGCTGAAACAGGCTGATAGCGACAGAATCGGCAATGGTGTAATCGAGCTTACCTTCGATAACATCTTCCATTAACTCCACAGATCCTTTTCTGTCGTCCACTTTCCAGCTTAATTCCGGGAACTTAGTCTCTTTCAGTTTTTGCAGATCGTTAATGACAACATGCCCTGGAGCGACGGACAACTGTTCCGCCGTCAGATTGCCCAGCGTCCGTGGTCGATACTGACCCACTTTATAGACCAGTTGTTGTGAAACGGAATAATAGGTTGGGCCAGGCTGATAATTTTTAACCCTTTCGCTGTTATAGACCAGTCCCGCTGCCAGCAGATCGGCATCTCCGTTATCGAGATCGTCAAACAACTGGCTGATGTTCTGCCGTACGGTGACTTTCAGTTTTACGCCGAGGTAATCGGCAAACTGTTTTGCCAGTTCGTAATCCAGGCCAAAAGGTTTACCGTTGATTTCGTTATATGTCAGGGGAGTATGAATAGTACTCACACGCAACTCTCCCCGCGCTTGTATGGCGGCGATACGATTGTCGGCTTTACCAAACCAGGGAATGGATGGCCAAAGAGCGACCGCGAGAAGCAGTGCCAGAATGCCGATGAACAGATAATTAATCTTTAATTTTTTCAATTAGTTAATTCTCTGTGTCGTGCGCGTCCCAGCCTGAAAGATCGTAATGCTAAAGAAAGGTTTAATCATAAATGAGCGGCATTTTGCGTAAACTTGCGCCAGTTGGCAACTTATTACAGAGATTGGCGGCACGCGTTGCTAATTCATGATGGTGATTTTATTTCCACGCAAACGGTTTCGTCAGCGCATCAGATTCTTTATAATGACGCCCGTTTCCCCCCCTTGGGTACACCGAAAGCTTAGAAGACGAGAGACTTATGATGGAAATTCTGCGTGGTTCGCCTGCATTGTCGGCATTCCGAATCAACAAACTGCTGGCACGTTTTCAGGCTGCCAGGCTCCCGGTTCACAACATTTACGCCGAGTATGTCCATTTTGCTGACCTCAATGCGCCGTTAAACGATGATGAGCACGCACAGCTTGAACGCCTGCTGAAATATGGCCCGGCACTCGCCAGCCACGCCCCGCAAGGCAAACTACTGCTGGTGACCCCGCGTCCTGGCACCATCTCTCCCTGGTCTTCGAAAGCGACCGATATCGCCCATAACTGCGGGCTGCAACAGGTAAACCGCCTTGAGCGCGGCGTTGCTTACTATGTAGAAGCCGGTACGCTGACTAATGAACAATGGCAGCAGGTTACCGCTGAACTGCACGACCGCATGATGGAAACGGTCTTTTTCGCTTTAGATGATGCAGAGCAGCTGTTTGCTCATCATCAACCGACTCCGGTTACCAGCGTTGATTTGTTGGGGCAGGGGCGTCAGGCGCTGATCGACGCTAACCAGCGCCTCGGTCTGGCACTGGCGGAAGATGAAATTGACTATCTGCAAGATGCTTTCACGAAGCTTGGTCGTAACCCGAACGACATAGAGCTTTATATGTTCGCCCAGGCGAACTCTGAGCACTGCCGTCATAAGATTTTTAACGCCGACTGGATTATCGACGGTGAACAGCAACCGAAATCGCTGTTCAAGATGATCAAAAACACCTTCGAAACCACGCCGGATCACGTTCTCTCTGCTTATAAAGATAACGCCGCCGTAATGGAAGGTTCTGAAGTGGGCCGCTACTTTGCTGACCACGAAACAGGTCGCTACGATTTTCATCAGGAACCGGCGCACATCCTGATGAAAGTAGAAACCCACAACCACCCGACGGCGATTTCTCCGTGGCCGGGCGCAGCGACCGGTTCCGGCGGCGAAATCCGTGATGAAGGCGCAACCGGACGCGGCGCGAAGCCGAAAGCCGGTTTGGTCGGTTTCTCCGTATCCAACCTGCGTATTCCAGGCTTCGAACAGCCGTGGGAAGAAGATTTCGGTAAGCCTGAGCGCATTGTTACCGCGCTGGACATCATGACCGAAGGCCCGCTTGGCGGCGCGGCGTTTAACAACGAATTTGGTCGTCCGGCACTGAACGGCTACTTCCGTACTTATGAAGAAAAAGTGAACAGCCACAATGGCGAAGAGCTGCGCGGTTATCACAAACCGATCATGCTGGCGGGCGGGATCGGCAACATCCGCGCCGATCACGTACAAAAAGGCGAGATCAACGTTGGCGCGAAGCTGGTCGTTCTCGGTGGCCCGGCAATGAACATCGGCCTTGGCGGCGGCGCGGCGTCTTCTATGGCTTCCGGTCAGTCTGATGCCGACCTCGATTTCGCCTCTGTACAGCGCGACAACCCGGAGATGGAACGTCGTTGCCAGGAAGTGATCGACCGCTGCTGGCAGTTGGGGGATGCCAACCCGATTCTGTTTATCCACGACGTCGGCGCGGGCGGCCTTTCTAACGCCATGCCGGAGCTGGTGAGCGACGGCGGACGCGGCGGTAAATTTGAACTGCGCGATATCCTGAGCGATGAACCGGGCATGAGCCCGCTGGAAATCTGGTGTAACGAATCCCAGGAACGTTATGTACTGGCGGTTGCTGCCGATCAGTTACCGCTGTTTGACGAATTGTGTAAGCGTGAACGTGCGCCATACGCGGTAATTGGTGAAGCGACCGAAGAACTGCATCTTTCTCTGCACGATCGTCATTTTGATAATCAGCCAATCGATCTGCCGCTGGACGTGCTGCTTGGTAAAACGCCGAAGATGACCCGCGATGTACAAACACTGAAAGCGAAGGGCGATGCGCTGGCTCGTGAAGGGATCACCATTGCTGACGCGGTGAAACGCGTGCTGCATCTGCCAACTGTGGCAGAGAAAACCTTCCTTGTGACCATTGGCGACCGCAGCGTAACCGGCATGGTGGCGCGCGATCAAATGGTTGGTCCGTGGCAGGTGCCGGTCGCTAACTGCGCGGTCACTACCGCCAGCCTCGACAGCTACTACGGTGAAGCGATGGCGATTGGCGAACGTGCGCCGGTTGCGCTGCTGGATTTCGCCGCCTCTGCCCGTCTGGCGGTCGGTGAAGCGTTAACTAACATCGCCGCAACACAGATTGGCGATATCAAACGCATTAAACTTTCCGCCAACTGGATGGCGGCAGCAGGTCATCCTGGTGAAGATGCGGGCCTGTATGAAGCTGTTAAAGCCGTGGGTGAAGAACTTTGTCCGGCGCTGGGCCTGACGATCCCGGTGGGTAAAGACTCTATGTCGATGAAAACCCGCTGGCAGGAAGGTAACGAAGAGCGCGAAATGACGTCGCCGCTGTCGCTGGTGATTTCTGCATTTGCCCGCGTGGAAGATGTACGTCATACCATCACGCCGCAGCTTTCTACCGAAGATAACGCACTGCTGCTGATTGATCTCGGCCTTGGCAATAACGCGCTGGGCGCAACGGCGCTGGCGCAGGTTTATCGTCAGCTTGGCGACAAACCGGCAGATGTACGTGACGTCGTGCAACTGAAAGGCTTCTATGACGCGATTCAGGCGCTGGTTGCACAGCGTAAGTTGCTCGCGTACCACGACCGTTCTGATGGCGGCCTGCTGGTAACGCTGGCGGAAATGGCGTTTGCCGGTCATTGCGGCATTGAAGCGGATATCGCCTCTCTCGGAGAGGATCGCCTGGCTGCGTTGTTTAACGAAGAGCTGGGTGCGGTGATTCAGGTACGCGCAGCAGAACGTGAAGCAGTAGAAACCCTACTGGCACAGCACGGCCTTGCTGATTGCGTCCATTATGTCGGTCAGGCGGTTTCCGGTGACCGTTTTGTGATTACCGCCAACGGGCAGACTGTATTCAGCGAAAGCCGCACCACGTTGCGTGTCTGGTGGGCAGAAACTACCTGGCAGATGCAGCGCCTGCGTGACAACCCGGAGTGTGCCGACCAGGAACACCAGGCGAAATCTAACGATGCCGATCCGGGTCTGAATGTGAAATTGTCGTTCGATATCAACGAAGATGTGGCGGCACCATTTATTGCCACTGGCGCGCGCCCGAAAGTTGCCGTGCTGCGTGAGCAGGGCGTGAACTCGCATGTGGAAATGGCGGCAGCTTTTCACCGTGCAGGCTTCGATGCAATCGACGTACATATGAGCGACCTGCTGGCTGGACGCACGGGCCTGGAGGATTTCCACGCCCTGGTAGCGTGCGGCGGTTTCTCCTACGGCGACGTATTGGGCGCCGGTGAAGGGTGGGCGAAGTCTATTCTGTTCAATGACCGTGTACGCGATGAGTTTGCAACCTTCTTCCATCGTCCGCAAACGCTGGCTCTGGGGGTATGTAACGGTTGCCAGATGATGTCTAACCTGCGCGAACTGATCCCGGGTAGTGAGTTGTGGCCACGTTTTGTGCGTAACACCTCCGATCGCTTTGAAGCGCGTTTCAGCCTGGTAGAAGTAACCCAAAGCCCGTCGCTGCTGTTGCAGGGAATGGTGGGTTCACAGATGCCGATTGCCGTTTCTCACGGTGAAGGGCGTGTGGAAGTGCGCGATGCGGCTCATCTGGCAGCACTGGAAAGCAAAGGGCTGGTGGCGCTGCGCTATGTCGATAACTTCGGCAAAGTCACCGAAACTTACCCGGCTAACCCGAACGGTTCCCCGAACGGTATTACGGCGGTCACGACTGAAAGCGGTCGTGTCACCATTATGATGCCGCACCCGGAGCGTGTTTTCCGTACTGTCAGCAATTCATGGCATCCGGAAAACTGGGGCGAGGATGGGCCATGGATGCGTATTTTCCGCAATGCGCGTAAGCAGCTGGGTTAAGATATCGGGCAATATGCGCATCGCCTGATGCGCTATGCTTGTCTGGTTGGCTCGGATGTTTCCTGCAATGTATTGAATTTGCAATATTTTGTAGGCCGGATGTGGCGTTACACACAACCACTTAGCCAACAATTATAAGCTCCCAACACCGGGAGCTTTTTTGTGTCTGTAAATCACGACAATGTGTGATTTACCGTGTCGCTTATAGGTGACACTTAACTTGTTGATTTAATTTAAAACAAACAATTTCATCTTTGGATGTCTCTTTTAAACGACACAGTGGCTGATTTATAGCCAAACAGTGGAGTAGCCATTAATCCATCAAAGCTACATTTATCAGTACGTTATCAAACTATTTTATTTATTGGCACAGTTACTGCATAATAATAAGCAGTGGCTCATTCACCGACTTATGTCAGCCCCTTCGGGACGTGCTACATAAAATTAGAATGACGCACAACAAGGTGCCTGCCGTCCAACTTCTGATATCAGCTTAGCTATATCAACCATCGGGCGAAACGTCGAGTTAGGCACCGCCTTATTCCACAACAAAGCCGGGTAATTCCCGGCTTTGTTGTATCTGAACGTCCCCTCGGTTAGCATCAGTCTATTCGCGTCTGACGAGAGTAACACCTTGAAACGCTGGCCCGTTTTTCCCCGCTCATTACGACAGCTGGTAATGCTGGCATTCTTGCTTATTTTGCTCCCTTTGCTGGTGCTGGCATGGCAAGCCTGGCAAAGCCTGAATGCACTTAGCGATCAGGCGGCGCTGGTCAATCGCACGACGCTTATCGATGCCCGGCGCAGTGAAGCGATGACCAACGCGGCGCTGGAGATGGAGCGTAGCTACCGTCAGTATTGTGTGCTGGATGATCCCACTTTGGCGAAGGTGTATCAAAGCCAGCGCAAGCGTTACAGTGAAATGCTTGATGCCCACGCAGGCGTGTTGCCGGACGATAAACTCTATCAGGCATTGCGTCAGGATTTGAACAATCTGGCTCAACTTCAGTGTAACAACAGCGGTCCCGATACCGCTGCCGCCGCACGTCTGGAAGCCTTCGCCAATGCCAATACCGAAATGGTTCAAGCCACTCGCACTGTGGTGTTCTCTCGCGGGCAGCAGTTACAACGCGAAATCGCCGAACGTGGGCAATATTTTGGCTGGCAGTCGCTGGTGCTATTTCTGGTGAGCCTGGTGATGGTGCTGCTTTTCACGCGGATGATTATCGGTCCGGTGAAAAATATTGAACGGATGATCAACCGTCTGGGGGAAGGGCGTTCTCTGGGCAATAGCGTTTCGTTCAGTGGCCCGAGTGAGTTACGTTCGGTTGGGCAGCGTATTCTTTGGTTAAGCGAGCGCGTGTCATGGCTGGAATCCCAGCGGCACCAGTTCTTACGTCATTTATCTCATGAATTAAAAACGCCGCTGGCGAGTATGCGCGAAGGCACGGAATTACTGGCTGACCAGGTTGTCGGGCCGCTTACGCCAGAGCAAAAAGAGGTGGTGAGCATTCTTGATAGCAGTAGCCGCAATTTGCAAAAACTGATCGAACAACTGCTTGATTACAACCGTAAACAGGCGGACGGCGCGGTGGAACTGGAGAACGTAGAGCTGGCACCGTTGGTGGAGATGGTGGTTTCCGCTCATAGCTTGCCAGCACGGGCTAAAATGATGCATACCGACGTCGATCTCAAAGCAACAGCTTGCCTGGCGGAGCCAATGCTGCTGATGAGCGTGCTGGATAATCTTTACTCCAATGCGGTGCACTACGGGGCTGAATCCGGTAACATTTGCCTTCGCAGCAGTTTACATGGTGCGCGGGTTTATATTGATGTCATCAATACAGGCACGCCCATTCCGCAAGAAGAACGCGCCATGATCTTCGAACCCTTTTTTCAGGGAAGCCACCAGCGAAAAGGGGCGGTGAAGGGCAGTGGTCTGGGATTAAGCATTGCCAGGGATTGTATTCGCCGTATGCAGGGGGAACTGTATCTGGTCGACGAAAGCGGGCAAGACGTTTGTTTCCGCATTGAATTACCGTCGTCGAAAAACACAAAATAATGTTAAGAGCCTATCCCATCAGGCTATTTTATTTGCCAGTTTGGCTCCGGGCAGTGCTCGAAATCATCACGTACTATGTGTACGCTCCGGTTTCTCCGCGCTGTCCGTGTCCAAACTGCCTGCAACAATTACGCCCACTGGGATAGGCTCTAAGTCTGGTGAATATGCGACACATTTTTCAACGATTATTGCCCCGACGGCTGTGGCTGGCAGGGTTGCCTTGTCTGGCGTTGCTGGGTTGTGTGCAGAGTCACGATAAGCCTGCCATAGATACGTCTGCACAAGAAAAAATTCCGGTTTATCAACTGGCTGACTATCTTTCTACCGAATGTAGCGACATCTGGGCGCTGCAAGGTAAATCAACCGAAACTAATCCGCTTTACTGGCTACGGGCGATGGATTGTGCTGATCGTTTAATGCCAGCGCAGTCGCGCCAGCAAGCCCGTAAGTATGGTGATGGTAGCTGGCAAAATACCTTTAAACAGGGGATTTTGCTCGCCGACGCTAAAATTACGCCGTATGAGCGTCGCCAGATGGTCGCGCGCATAGACGCGTTAAGTACTGAGATCCCGGCGCAGGTTCGCCCGCTGTATCAACTCTGGCGCGACGATCAGGCGTTACAATTGCAACTGGCACAAGAGCGCCAACGCTACAGTAAACTCCAGCAGTCCAGCGACAGCGAACTGGATACCTTGCGCCAGCAGCATCACGTTCTACAGCAGCAACTGGAACTCACCACCCGCAAGCTGGAAAATCTGACCGATATTGAACGTCAGCTCTCGACCCGCAAACCGGCCGGAAATTTCGCGCCGGACACGCCGCACGAGAGTGAAACGCCCGCACCATCTACCAGTGAGGTCACCCCTGATGAGCCATAAACCTGCGCATTTATTATTGGTAGATGATGATCCCGGATTGCTGAAACTACTTGGCCTGCGTCTGACCAGCGAAGGCTACAGCGTGGTCACGGCAGAAAGTGGTGCAGAAGGATTACGGGTACTGAATCGCGAAAAAGTAGATTTAGTCATCAGCGACCTGCGAATGGATGAAATGGACGGTATGCAGCTGTTTGCTGAAATCCAGAAAGTGCAGCCGGGTATGCCAGTAATCATTCTTACCGCGCATGGTTCCATTCCTGATGCCGTTGCAGCGACACAGCAGGGCGTGTTCAGTTTCCTCACCAAACCTGTTGATAAAGACGCGTTGTATCAGGCAATTGACGATGCGCTGGAGCAATCCGCGCCAGCCACAGACGAACGCTGGAGTGAGGCGATTGTTACCCGCAGTCCACTGATGTTGCGTTTGCTGGAACAGGCGCGACTGGTGGCGCAATCAGATGTTAGCGTGCTGATTAACGGCCAGAGCGGCACCGGGAAAGAGATTTTCGCCCAGGCTATCCACAACGCAAGCCCGCGCAACAGCAAACCATTTATTGCTATTAACTGTGGCGCATTGCCCGAGCAGTTGCTGGAGTCAGAACTGTTTGGTCATGCGCGAGGTGCGTTTACTGGCGCTGTCAGCAATCGCGAAGGTTTATTCCAGGCGGCGGAAGGCGGTACGCTATTTCTCGATGAGATTGGCGATATGCCCGCACCGTTGCAGGTCAAACTGCTGCGCGTGTTGCAGGAGCGTAAAGTGCGCCCGCTGGGCAGCAACCGCGATATTGATATCGACGTGCGGATTATCTCTGCCACTCACCGCGACCTGCCAAAAGCGATGGCGCGCGGGGAGTTTCGCGAAGATCTTTATTACCGCCTCAACGTTGTCAGCCTGAAAATTCCGGCACTGGCGGAGCGCACGGAAGATATTCCACTGCTGGCAAATCACTTGTTGCGCCAGGCAGCAGAGCGACATAAACCCTTTGTTCGCGCGTTCTCCACCGATGCAATGAAACGCCTGATGACCGCGAGCTGGCCAGGCAATGTGCGTCAGTTGGTCAACGTGATTGAACAGTGCGTGGCGCTGACCTCATCCCCGGTAATTAGTGATGCGCTGGTGGAACAGGCGCTGGAGGGCGAAAACACGGCGCTGCCCACCTTTGTTGAGGCGCGTAATCAGTTTGAACTCAACTATTTGCGTAAGCTGCTGCAAATCACTAAAGGCAACGTCACCCACGCGGCGAGAATGGCGGGGCGCAACCGGACAGAATTTTATAAACTGCTTTCCCGACACGAGCTGGATGCAAACGATTTCAAGGAATGAATCGGCGTAATGTGTTACGTTTAGCAGATCAGAAGACAGGCGACCTTTTCAAGGAATAGCATGAAAAAGATTGATGCGATTATTAAACCCTTCAAGCTGGACGATGTCCGCGAGGCACTGGCTGAAGTCGGCATTACCGGCATGACGGTCACCGAGGTGAAAGGTTTTGGCCGCCAGAAAGGCCATACCGAGCTGTATCGCGGCGCGGAATATATGGTGGATTTTCTGCCGAAGGTGAAAATTGAGATTGTCGTACCAGACGACATTGTCGATACCTGTGTCGATACCATTATTCGCACTGCGCAAACCGGCAAAATCGGTGACGGTAAAATCTTCGTCTTTGACGTGGCACGGGTTATTCGTATCCGTACCGGTGAAGAGGACGACGCGGCAATTTAAACCGCGTCAGGGTTGCCGGATGTTTCCATCCGGCAATATCAAATCACAGCACCTTATGCGGGCCAAAGCATTCGTAATGAATGTTTTCCTGCTTCACGCCCAGATCCACTAACTGTTTCGCGGCAAACTGCATGAAGCCCACCGGACCGCAGAGATAGAACTGCATGGCCGGATCGCTGAACGCACCTTCCAGTTTGCTTAAATCCATCAGACCTTCGCTATCAAACTGACCTTTCGCGCGATCGGCCTCGCTCGGCTGACGATACCAGGTGTGTGCGGTAAAGCGCGGCAGTGATTGTCCCAGTTCCTTAACTTCATCAGCAAAGGCGTGAACATCGCCATTTTCTGCCGCATGGAACCAGTTCACCTGGGCGCTATGGCCTGCTTTTGCCAGCGTATCGAGCATAGCCAGCATTGGCGTCTGACCGACACCGGCAGAGATTAAGGTTACCGGTGTGTCATTTGTCACATCCATAAAGAAATCACCCGCCGGAGCCACCAGCTTCACGACATCGCCAACATTGGCGTGATTGTGCAGCCAGTTAGAAACCTGTCCGCCGTCTTCGCGTTTCACCGCAATACGATAGCCTTTGCCATCAGGTTTACGGGTCAAAGAGTACTGACGAATTTCCTGATGCGGGAAACCTTCCGGTTTCAGCCAGACACCGAGATATTGCCCCGGACGGTATTCTGCCACTGCGCCACCGTCGACTGGTTCTAGTTCGAAGCTGGTGATAAGCGCACTGCGCGGTGTTTTAGCCACAATGCGGAAATCGCGAGTACCTTCCCAGCCACCGGCTTTGCTGGCGTTTTCGTTATAGATTTCTGCCTCGCGATTGATAAATACATTTGCCAGCACGCCATAGGCTTTCCCCCACGCGTCCAGCACTTCCTGACCCGGGCTGAACATTTCGTCCAGCGTCGCCAACAGGTGTTCACCAACGATGTTGTACTGTTCCGGTTTGATCTGGAAACTAGTGTGTTTCTGTGCGATTTTTTCTACCGCTGGCAGCAGCGCAGGCAGGTTTTCAATATTACTGGCGTAGGCGGCAATAGCGTTAAACAGGGCTTCACGTTGATCGCCATTACGCTGGTTACTCATGTTAAAAATTTCTTTGAGTTCTGGGTTATGAGTAAACATACGATCGTAGAAATGGGCGGTTAACTTTGGCCCCGTTTCCACCAGTAAAGGGATGGTGGCTTTTACTGTAGCGATGGTTTGAGCGTCAAGCATATGGTCTTCCTTTTTTTGCATCTTAATTGATGTATTTCAAATGCATCTTATAAAAAATAGCCCTGCAATGTAAATGGTTCTTTGGTGTTTTTCATCAAGAATGTGATGAAGTGAAAAATTTGCATCACAAACCTGAAAAGAAATCCGTTTCCGGTTGCAAGCTCTTTATTCTCCAAAGCCTTGCACAGCCTGAAGGTAATCGTTTGCGTAAATTCCTTTGTCAAGACCTGTTATCGCAGAATGATTCGGTTATACTGTTCGCCGTTGTCCATCAGGACCGCCTATAAAGGCCAAAAATTTTATTGTTAGCTGAGTCAGGAGATGCGGATGTTAAAGCGTGAAATGAACATTGCCGATTATGATGCCGAACTGTGGCAGGCTATGGAGCAGGAAAAAGTACGTCAGGAAGAGCACATCGAACTGATCGCCTCCGAAAACTACACCAGCCCGCGCGTAATGCAGGCGCAGGGTTCTCAGCTGACCAATAAATATGCTGAAGGTTATCCGGGCAAACGCTACTACGGCGGTTGCGAGTATGTTGATATCGTCGAACAACTGGCGATCGATCGCGCGAAAGAACTGTTCGGCGCTGACTACGCTAACGTCCAGCCGCACTCCGGCTCTCAGGCTAACTTTGCGGTCTACACCGCGCTGCTGGAACCAGGTGATACCGTTCTGGGTATGAACCTGGCGCATGGCGGTCACCTGACTCACGGTTCTCCGGTTAACTTCTCCGGTAAACTGTACAACATCGTTCCTTACGGTATCGATGCTACCGGTCATATCGACTACGCCGATCTGGAAAAACAAGCCAAAGAACACAAACCGAAAATGATTATCGGTGGCTTCTCTGCATATTCCGGCGTGGTGGACTGGGCGAAAATGCGTGAAATCGCTGACAGCATCGGTGCTTACCTGTTCGTTGATATGGCGCACGTTGCGGGTCTGGTTGCCGCTGGCGTCTACCCGAACCCGGTTCCTCATGCTCACGTTGTCACTACCACCACTCACAAAACCCTGGCGGGTCCGCGCGGCGGCCTGATCCTGGCGAAAGGCGGTAGCGAAGAACTGTACAAAAAACTGAACTCTGCCGTTTTCCCTGGTGGTCAGGGCGGTCCGTTGATGCACGTAATCGCCGGTAAAGCGGTTGCGCTGAAAGAAGCGATGGAGCCAGAGTTTAAAATTTACCAGCAGCAGGTCGCGAAAAACGCCAAAGCGATGGTAGAAGTGTTCCTGGAGCGTGGTTACAAAGTGGTTTCCGGCGGTACTGATAACCACCTGTTCCTGGTTGATCTGGTAGATAAAAACCTGACCGGTAAAGAAGCAGACGCCGCTCTGGGTCGTGCCAATATCACTGTGAACAAAAACAGCGTACCGAACGATCCGAAGAGCCCGTTTGTGACCTCCGGTATTCGCGTGGGTACTCCGGCGATTACCCGTCGTGGCTTCAAAGAAGCTGAAGCGAAAGAACTGGCTGGCTGGATGTGTGACGTGCTGGACAGCATCAATGATGAAGCGGTTATCGAGCGCATCAAAGGTAAAGTTCTCGACATCTGCGCACGCTACCCGGTTTACGCATAAGCGAAACGGTTAATCTGTTGAAAAAAGGCTTCCTCCGGGAAGCCTTTTTACCTTATCGCGCCATCAAATCTGGCGTAACTGTGCTTCAACATACAAATAGCCTATCCCCAGCACCTGTTGTGAGCGGCTTAATTGCCCAAAGCCAATTTGCGTCGCTTTTACGCTCGGTCCTTCGTCGCGGTCGAACGGGTTAAATCCCGTCTGGCGAATTATGGTATTAAGCCAGTTCTCGCCAAAGGCGCAACTGCGACCATACAACCAAATCTGATTAATATTAAGGATGTTGAGGAAGTTATACAGACTCAAACCAATGGCGTTGGCACTGCGGTCAACCCAACTGGTGATCCACGGTTCTCCACTCTGCCATGCAGCGATTAATTGCGCGGTAGTCAGTTTTTCAGGATCAAGCTGAGTATTGCCAGGTTGTGATTTTAGCCATACCCGCGCCTGCTTTTTTAATGCGCTTAACGAGGCGACGGTTTCCAGGCAGCCGTAACGTCCGCAGTCGCAGGCGACGCCATCCGGATTAACGATGGTGTGACCAATCTGTCCGCTACCATACAAACTGCCGCGATAAATTTGCTCGTTAATCACGAACGACGAGCCAATGCCGTAATCAACGTTGATCACGCAGAAATCCCGTCCCTGTGAATTATTTTGCCATTTCTCCGCCAGCGCCAGCATTACGCAGTCATTATCGACCATCACCCGAATGCCCAGCTTCTCTTCCAGCAGATACTTCACCTCAACTGGCGTTGTCCACGGCGCTTGCGGCATGGTTTGCGACACGCCGGTCACCGGATCAACCTGACCGTGGATTGCCAGCGCCAGGTTGATGGTACGGTTCGGCCACAATTTACGATAGCGATGCCAGCATTTTTCGATTTCGGACAGCAGCGCCTGCGGTGTCGGTGCTTCAATCTGAAAATACTCAAATTCGCCTTTCGGACTTAGACAGGCATTGGCGACCTGACACTCAATGCTGGTGGGCGTAACGTTCAGGCACAGCGTCCAGTCACCCTCCGGCGCAATCAGCCATGTGCCGCTGCTATGCCCGCGTGTCTGGCTTTCATCGTCGATATTCACCACCCGTTTTTCGCTTTCCAGCTCCTGCAAAATATTACTTACCGCCGGAATCGAAATTTGCGCCAGCCGGGCCAGCGTTGATTTATTGGCGCGCTTTTGCCGGTACAGCAGTTCCAGAATCACGCATTTGTTATGGTGGCGGATCTGTTGATTGTTTATGCAGGCTCTCATCTTCACTAAACCTTGTTTAGTTAATTGCGTGATTATTCCGCGAAAACATTGCCAGATTGTTCAATACACTGCCACAAATCTTTTAATTCAGTATGTCTTGTTAATATTGAGGGCACCATGACTCCAGTAAAAGTGTGGCAAGAGCGCGTTGAGATCCCGACCTATGAAACCGGACCGCAGGATATACATCCCATGTTCCTGGAAAATCGCGTTTATCAGGGATCGTCCGGCGCAGTTTATCCCTACGGCGTGACGGATACGCTGAGCGAGCAGAGAATCCTGAAATCCTGGCAGGCGGTGTGGCTGGAAAACGACTACATCAAAGTGATGATCCTGCCGGAGCTGGGCGGTCGTGTGCATCGCGCGTGGGATAAAGTGAAACAGCGAGATTTTGTCTATCACAATGAAGTCATTAAACCGGCGCTGGTCGGGCTGCTGGGGCCGTGGATCTCCGGCGGGATTGAGTTTAACTGGCCGCAACACCATCGCCCGACCACCTTTATGCCTGTTGATTTCACCCTCGAAGCCCATGAAGACGGCGCACAGACGGTGTGGGTCGGCGAAACGGAGCCGATGCACGGTTTACAGGTGATGACTGGTTTCACCCTGCGCCCTGACCGTGCCGCACTGGAGATTGCCAGCCGCGTCTATAACGGCAACGCCACGCCGCGTCATTTTTTATGGTGGGCCAACCCGGCAGTGAAAGGTGGTGAAGGGCATCAGAGCGTTTTTCCGCCCGATGTGACTGCGGTGTTTGATCACGGCAAACGCGCAGTTTCCGCTTTCCCCATCGCCACCGGCACCTATTACAAAGTGGACTACTCCGCCGGCGTGGACATTTCGCGTTATAAAAACGTGCCTGTTCCTACCTCATATATGGCCGAAAAATCGCAGTACGATTTTGTTGGCGCGTGGTGTCACGATGAAGATGGCGGTTTATTACACGTTGCCAACCACCACATTGCGCCGGGTAAAAAACAGTGGAGCTGGGGACACAGTGAGTTTGGCCAGGCGTGGGATAAGAGCCTGACCGACAATAACGGTCCGTATATCGAGCTGATGACCGGCATTTTTGCTGATAACCAACCCGATTTTACCTGGCTTGATGCTTACGAAGAGAAGCGTTTCGAGCAGTATTTCCTGCCTTACCATTCTCTGGGCATGGTGCAAAACGCCTCCCGCGATGCGGTGATTAAATTACAGCGTAGCGAGCGGGGGATTGAGTGGGGGCTGTATGCCATCTCCCCGTTGAACGGATACCGTCTGGCGATCCGCGAAATCGGCAAGCGCGAAGCGTTACTTAACGATGCCGTGGCTCTGACGCCAGCAACCGCCATCCAGGGCGTGTTGCACGGTATTGAGCCGGACAGATTGACCATCGAACTTTCCGATGCTGACGGCAATATTGTTCTGAGTTATCAGGAACATCAGCCGCAAGAGTTGCCGCTGCCGGACGTCGCCAAAGCGCCACTGGCAGCGCAAGACATTACCAGTACAGATGAAGCCTGGTTTATCGGTCAGCATCTGGAGCAATACCATCATGCCAGCCGTTCACCGTTCGATTACTACCTGCGCGGCGTGGCGTTGGATCCGCTGGATTATCGCTGTAACCTGGCGCTGGCGATGCTGGAATATAACCGTGCCGATTTCCCGCAAGCGGTGGCGTATGCCAGTCAGGCGCTGAAACGCGCACATGCGCTGAACAAAAACCCGCAGTGCGGACAGGCAAGTTTGATTCGCGCCAGTGCGTATGAGCGTCAGGGGCAATATCAACAAGCTGAAGAAGATTTCTGGCGTTCGGTCTGGAGCGGTAACAGTAAAGCAGGCGGCTATTATGGTCTGGCACGGCTGGCGGCGCGTAATGGTAACTTCGACGCTGGTCTGGATTTTTGCCAACAAAGTCTGCGCGCCTGCCCAACCAATCAGCAAGTGCTGTGCCTGCATAATCTGCTGCTGGTGTTAAGTGGTCGTCAGGACAACGCGCGTTTGCAGCGCGAGAAACTGCTGCGCGATTATCCGCTGAACGCCACCCTGTGGTGGCTGAACTGGTTCGATGGTCGTACCGAGTCAGCCCTCACGCAGTGGCGTGGTCTGTGTCAGGGGCGTGACGTTAACGCCCTGATGACCGCCGGGCAACTGATTAACTGGGGAATGCCCGCCCTGGCGGCAGAGATGCTGAACGCACTGGACTGCCAGCGAACGCTGCCGCTTTATCTGCAAGCCAGTTTGTTGCCGAAAGCTGAGCGCGGCGAATTGATTGCGAAAGCCATTGACGTGTTCCCGCAGTTTGTTCGTTTCCCGAATACGCTGGAAGAAGTCGCGGCACTGGAGAGTATTGAAGAGTGCTGGTTCGCCCGTCATTTACTGGCCTGTTTCCATTACAACAAGCGCAGTTATGGCAAAGCGATAGCGTTATGGCAACGTTGCGTAGAGATGACGCCGGAGTTTGCCGACGGCTGGCGCGGGTTGGCGATCCATGCGTGGAATAAACAGCATGATTATGAACTGGCTGCCCGTTATCTTGATAATGCTTATCAACTTGCGCCGCAGGATGCACGTCTGCTTTTCGAACGGGATTTGCTGGATAAGTTAACCGGAGCTGCACCGGAGAAACGACTGGCGCGTCTGGAAAATAATCTGGCAATTGCCCTGAAACGCGACGACATGACCGCAGAACTGCTCAATTTGTGGCATCTCACCGGTCAGGCAAACAAAGCGGCAGATATTCTCGCCACGCGCAAATTCCACCCGTGGGAAGGCGGAGAAGGGAAGGTCACCAGCCAGTTTATCCTCAATCAGTTGTTACGTGCCTGGCACCACCTTGATGCCAGACAGCCGCAGCAGGCCGGCAAACTGCTTCATGCCGCGCTGCATTACCCGGAGAATTTGAGCGAAGGCCGTTTACCGGGGCAGACTGATAATGACATCTGGTTCTGGCAGGCAGTATGCGCCAAAGCGCAGGGTGATGAAGCTGAGGCGACGCGTTGTTTACGCCTGGCGGCGACCGGCGATCGCACCATCAACATCCACAGTTATTACAACGATCAGCCAGTTGATTATCTCTTCTGGCAAGGGATGGCGCTGCGATTGCTGGGCGAACAACAAACCGCACAACAACTGTTCACTGAAATGAAACAGTGGGCACAAGAGATGGCGAAAACCAGTATCGAAGCGGATTTCTTTGCCGTCTCGCAACCCGACTTGTTGTCGCTGTATGGCGATTTACAACAGCAGCATAAAGAAAAATGCCTGATGGTGGCGATGCTGGCGGCAGCGGGATTAGGGGAGATTGCGCAATATGAATCTGCTCGCGCTGAATTGACGGCGATTAATCCGGCCTGGCCGAAAGCAGCATTATTCACCACCGTGATGCCTTTTATTTTTAACTACGTTCACTAAACCCTATTAACTGTAATCTTTGAGCGGCACGCGCTGCCGCTCATCACTAAATAATTAGAATAAGCCGTTGTTAATAAAAACCCTACAGGAGGCACTATGCCTAAAAAAAGCAGAATAACCCGTAATCTATTATTAATGGCTACGCTATTAGGTAGCGCATTATTTGCCAGGGCTGCGGAAAAAGAAATGACCATTGGCGCAATATATCTTGATACTCAGGGATATTATGCCGGTGTGCGTCAGGGTGTTCAGGATGCGGCAAAAGATTCCTCAGTACAGGTTCAGTTAATAGAAACTAACGCGCAGGGCGATATTTCGAAAGAAAGTACTTTTGTTGATACGCTCGTGGCGCGTAATGTCGATGCCATTATTTTATCTGCTGTTTCTGAAAATGGCAGCAGCCGCACCGTTCGTCGCGCCAGTGAAGCGGGTATTCCGGTGATTTGCTACAACACCTGTATTAATCAGAAGGGCGTCGATAAATATGTCTCGGCGTATCTGGTCGGCGATCCGCTAGAATTTGGTAAAAAACTGGGTAACGCTGCTGCCGATTATTTTATTGCCAACAAAATTGCTCAACCGAAAATTGCCGTTATCAATTGCGAAGCCTTTGAAGTTTGTGTGCAGCGTCGAAAAGGATTTGAAGAAATATTAAAAGCTCGCGTTCCCGGTGCGCAAATTGTCGCTAATCAGGAAGGGACTGTTTTAGATAAAGCGATTTCCGTTGGTGAAAAACTGATTATCTCCACGCCGGATCTCAACGCCATTATGGGGGAATCTGGCGGTGCGACACTCGGCGCGGTAAAAGCGGTACGCAATCAAAATCAGGCCGGAAAAATTGCTGTTTTCGGTTCGGATATGACGACTGAAATTGCTCAGGAACTGGAAAACAACCAGGTGCTGAAAGCGGTGGTGGATATTTCCGGTAAGAAAATGGGCAATGCTGTTTTTGCGCAAACATTGAAGGTTATCAATAAACAAGCCGACGGTGACAAAGTGATTCAGGTGCCTATCGATCTCTATACCAAAACGGAAGACGGTAAACAGTGGCTGGCAACGCACGTTGATGGTCTGCCCTAATAGCTGATTCGCAGAGGTTCCTATGTTCACGGCAACAGAGGCAGTCCCGGTAGCAAAAGTGGTGGCAGGAAATAAGCGTTACCCCGGCGTCGTTGCGTTGGATAACGTTAACTTCACGCTCAATAAAGGCGAAGTTCGCGCGCTGTTAGGCAAAAACGGCGCGGGCAAATCGACCCTCATTCGAATGCTTACCGGCAGCGAACGTCCGGACAGCGGTGATATCTGGATTGGCGAGACGCGACTGGAAGGTGACGAAGCTACGCTGACTCGCCGTGCCGCTGAACTGGGGGTACGTGCGGTTTATCAGGAATTAAGTCTGGTGGAAGGGCTGACGGTGGCGGAAAACCTCTGCCTCGGTCAATGGCCCCGTCGCAACGGCATGATTGATTACCCGCAAATGGTGCAGGATGCCCAACGTTGCTTACAGGCGCTGGGTGTTGATGTTAGCCCTGAACAACTTGTTTCAACGCTAAGCCCGGCGCAAAAGCAACTGGTGGAAATTGCGCGGGTGATGAAGGGCGAGCCGCGCGTGGTCATTCTTGATGAACCCACCAGTTCGCTTGCCAGTGCGGAAGTTGAACTGGTGATAAGTGCGGTGAAAAAGATGTCGGCACTGGGCGTGGCGGTGATTTATGTCAGCCACCGGATGGAAGAAATCCGCCGTATCGCTTCCTGCGCCACCGTCATGCGCGATGGTCAGGTGGCGGGCGATGTGATGCTCGAAAATACCTCCACGCGTCATATTGTGTCGCTGATGCTCGGGCGCGATCACGTTGATATTGCGCCGGTTGTCGCTCAGAACATTGCAGATCAGGCCGTGCTGGAAGTCCGCGCGTTACGCCACAGACCCAAACTTACGGAGATCAGTTTTTCCCTGCGTCGTGGCGAAGTGCTTGGCATTGCTGGCCTGCTGGGTGCAGGGCGTAGTGAATTGCTGAAAGCGATTGTTGGGCTGGAAGCGTATGAGCAGGGTGAGATTGTTATCAACGGCGAGAAAATCGCCCGCCCCGATTACGGCGACATGCTGAAACGCGGGATTGGCTATACCCCAGAAAATCGCAAAGAAGCGGGGATCATTCCCTGGCTGGGCGTTGACGAAAATACAGTGCTGACCAATCGGCAAAAAATCAGTGCCAACGGCGTGCTGCAATGGTCCACCATCCGCCGCCTGACCGAAGAGGTGATGCAGCGGATGACGGTCAAGGCCGCCAGTAGCGAAACGCCTATTGGCACGCTTTCTGGCGGCAATCAGCAAAAAGTGGTGATCGGTCGTTGGGTTTATGCCGCCAGCCAGATTTTGTTGCTCGACGAGCCAACGCGCGGCGTCGATATCGAAGCCAAGCAGCAGATTTACCGTATTGTCCGCGAGCTGGCTGCCGAAGGAAAAAGCGTGGTGTTTATCTCCAGTGAAGTGGAGGAGTTGCCGCTGGTGTGCGACCGCATCCTGTTGTTACAGCATGGCACGTTCTCGCAGGAGTTTCACTCGCCGGTCAATGTGGACGAGCTGATGTCCGCCATTCTGTCTGTGCACTGATGAATTTTACCGAGGAACCTGAAGATGTCTGCTTCGTCATTACCTTTGCCGCAGGGCAAGAGCGTCTCGCTCAAACAATTTGTCAGTCGCCATATTAATGAGATCGGTTTGCTGGTGGTGATTGCCATTCTTTATCTGGTCTTCTCTCTGAACGCGCCTGGCTTTATCTCATTGAATAACCAAATGAACGTGCTGCGTGATGCCGCCACCATCGGGATCGCCGCCTGGGCGATGACGCTGATTATTATCTCCGGTGAAATTGATGTCAGCGTTGGGCCAATGGTGGCTTTTGTCTCGGTGTGCCTGGCATTTTTGCTGCAATTTGAGGTTCCGCTGGCGGTGGCGTGTCTGCTGGTGTTGCTATTAGGGGCGCTGATGGGAACGCTCGCCGGGGTGCTGCGCGGTGTGTTTAACGTGCCAAGTTTCGTGGCCACTCTGGGGTTGTGGAGCGCCCTGCGCGGGATGGGCTTGTTTATGACTAACGCCCTGCCAGTGCCTATTGACGAAAACGAGGTGCTGGACTGGCTGGGCGGGCAATTTCTCGGCGTGCCGGTATCCGCGCTGATCATGATGGTGTTGTTTGCGCTGTTTGTGTTCATTAGCCGTAAAACCGCTTTTGGGCGCTCGGTGTTTGCTGTTGGCGGTAATGCCACGGCGGCGCAGTTGTGCGGTATTAACGTTCGTCGGGTGCGCATTCTTATCTTTACTCTTTCGGGAGTATTAGCAGCAGTCACCGGGATTTTGCTGGCGGCTCGCCTCGGTTCCGGTAACGCAGGTGCCGCAAACGGGCTGGAGTTTGATGTCATTGCTGCGGTCGTGGTCGGCGGTACGGCGCTTTCCGGCGGTCGTGGCTCGCTGTTCGGTACGTTGCTTGGCGTACTGGTGATTACGCTAATCGGTAACGGTCTGGTGTTGCTCGGGATTAACTCCTTTTTCCAGCAGGTGGTGCGCGGCGTCATCATCGTGGTGGCGGTCCTGGCGAATATCTTGCTGACCCAGCGAAGCACTAAAGCGAAACGCTAAACCTTAACGCCCCTGGCGCGGGTGCGGCAGGGATGAAAATTAATCGTATTGTTAATGAGGGACTTATGAAAACGATGCTGGCAGCTTATTTACCAGGAAATTCGACCGTTGATCTGCGGGAAGTTGCGATGCCGACGCCGGGGATTAACCAGGTATTGATCAAAATGAAATCCTCCGGGATTTGCGGAAGCGATGTCCACTATATCTATCATCAACACCGCGCCACGGCGGCGGCGCCCGATAAACCGTTATACCAGGGATTTATCAACGGTCATGAACCGTGCGGGCAGATTGTGGCGATGGGGCAGGGTTGCCGCCATTTTAAAGAGGGCGACCGCGTGCTGGTGTATCACATTTCTGGCTGTGGTTTTTGCCCGAACTGCCGTCGCGGTTTTCCTATCTCTTGTACTGGCGAAGGAAAAGCGGCTTACGGCTGGCAGCGTGACGGCGGTCATGCCGAATACTTGCTGGCGGAAGAAAAAGATCTGATCCTCCTGCCGGATGCGCTGAGCTACGAAGATGGTGCGTTTATCAGTTGCGGCGTTGGTACAGCGTATGAAGGGATTTTGCGCGGCGAAGTTTCCGGCAGTGATAACGTGCTGGTGGTCGGTCTGGGGCCAGTCGGCATGATGGCGATGATGCTGGCGAAAGGTCGCGGTGCAAAAAGGATCATCGGTGTTGATATGCTGCCGGAACGTCTGGCGATGGCGAAACAGTTAGGCGTGATGGATCACGGTTATTTAGCAACCACCGAAGGTCTGCCGCAGATAATCGCCGAACTCACCCACGGCGGCGCAGATGTTGCGCTCGATTGTTCCGGTAATGCCGCAGGGCGCTTGCTGGCCTTGCAATCCACCGCCGACTGGGGGCGCGTGGTTTACATCGGAGAAACCGGAAAAGTGGAGTTCGAGGTCAGCGCCGATCTGATGCACCATCAACGGCGGATTATCGGCTCCTGGGTGACCAGTCTGTTCCATATGGAAAAATGCGCCCACGATCTGACCGACTGGAAACTGTGGCCGCGTAACGCCATTACCCATCGCTTCTCGCTGGAACAGGCAGGTGATGCCTATGCGCTGATGGCGAGCGGCAAATGCGGGAAAGTTGTGATTAACTTCCCGGATTAAGGAGTTAGCGGATGACCATCTATACCTTATCTCACGGACCGCTAAAGCTGGATGTCTCTGACCAGGGCGGCGTAATCGAAGGCTTCTGGCGTGACACGACGCCGCTCTTACGTCCTGGTAAAAAAAGCGGTGTGGCAACCGATGCCTCCTGTTTTCCGCTGGTGCCGTTTGCAAACCGGGTGAGCGGCAATCGTTTTGTCTGGCAGGGGCGTGAGTATCAACTGCAACCGAATGTTGAATGGGATGCGCACTATCTGCACGGCGATGGCTGGCTGGGCGAGTGGCAATGTGTAACGCGCAGTGATGATAGCTTGTGCCTGGTGTATGAACATCGCAGTGGTGTTTATCACTATCGGGCAATTCAGGCGTTTCATTTGACTGCGGATACGCTGACGGTCACGCTCTCTGTCACCAATCAAGGGGCAGAATCTTTGCCGTTTGGTACGGGCTGGCATCCTTATTTTCCGTTGTCGCCGCAAACGCGGATTCAGGCACAGGCGAGCGGTTATTGGCTGGAACGGGAGCAGTGGCTGGCGGGTGAGTTTTGCGAGCAGCTACCGCAGGAACTGGATTTTAACCAGCTCGCGCCGTTGCCGCGCCAGTGGGTGAATAATGGTTTTGCCGGCTGGAATGGTCAGGCACGCATTGAGCAGCCGCAGGAGGGTTATGCCATCACTATGGAAACGATGCCGCCTGCGCCATGCTATTTCATCTTTGTCTCCGACCCCGCATTTGATAAAGGATATGCGTTTGATTTCTTCTGTCTGGAACCGATGAGCCATGCGCCGGATGACCATCATCGCCTGGAAGGTGGTGACCTCGTTGCACTTGCGCCGGGGGAGTCAACAACCTCAGAGATGTCGTTGCGGGTTGAGTTGCTGTAATTTATAGAATGCCGGATGCGGGTAATTTCAATTTTGTAGCAATCGGTGCACCATGCCTGATGCGACGCTTATCGCGTCTTATCAGGCCTTGTATTCGCCGCATCCGGCATCTTTCCTAACGTCGATCGAGAGAAATTGCCCCCGGCCCGGTAATTGCCAGCAGCAGGAATGCGCCAGCAATACTGACATTCTTCCAGAAATTAATCATATTTGGCCCGACTGCATCCCCGGACATATCCCAGTAATGGTGACCAATCACCGCAGTACCCAGAGTGTAGAAAATAAACAGCACCGCCAGCGGACGGGTGAAAAAGCCAAGCACGATTAATATCGCGGCGGGGACTTCCATAACTACCGCAATAATGGCTGCCAGCATCGGCATAGGCGCACCCAGCGAGGCCATATATTGTACCGTACCATCAAAGCCCATCATTTTGGGAAAACCAAAAATAATGAAAATTAAGATGACGGCAATACGAGCAATTAATAACAACACGGGGCGGGCTGCGCCAAAATCAAAATAACGTAGTGTGTTCATAACCAATCCCTTTGCAAGATAATGTGATTTAAACGTAATACACACACTCGCACCTCGCCACGCCTCAGCAGATGAGAAATTTGGTAATTATCCAGGTCAACATCCAGCACATTTTCTGTAGGTGATATTTTGTTAGTGGTATTAACGATAATTTTTTCCAGAATGGTGTACTGGAAGTGGCCCTGATTTTCTTATTTTTCAACTTGCAACAACATTCGATTAACTTCAGACTAACGCCTCCTGACGGGAGGGACTCATGGTTTTGCAATCCACGCGCTGGCTGGCGCTCGGTTATTTCACATACTTTTTTAGCTACGGTATTTTTCTACCTTTCTGGAGCGTCTGGCTTAAGGGGATTGGCTTAACGCCAGAAACTATCGGCCTGTTGTTGGGGGCAGGGCTGGTTGCCCGTTTTCTCGGCAGTTTGATAATTGCGCCCCGCGTCAGCGATCCTTCTCGCCTGATTTCTGCACTTCGTGTACTGGCGTTGTTGACACTGCTGTTCGCCATCGCCTTCTGGGCTGGCGCGCATGTGGCATGGCTGATGCTTGTGATGGTTGGTTTTAACCTCTTTTTCTCACCGCTGGTGCCGTTAACTGACGCGCTGGCGAATACCTGGCAAAAGCAGTTCCCGCTTGATTACGGCAAAGTGCGACTTTGGGGCTCAGTGGCGTTTGTCATTGGTTCGGCGCTGACGGGCAAACTGGTCAGCGTGTTTGATTATCGGGTGATCCTCGCGCTGTTGACGTTGGGCGTGGCATCCATGCTACTTGGTTTTCTGATTCGCCCGACCATTCAACCGCAAGGGGAGAGCCGCCAGCAGGAGAGCACGGGGTGGCCGGCCTGGCTGGCGCTGGTTCGCCAGAACTGGCGCTTTCTGGCCTGCGTTTGTCTATTGCAGGGGGCGCACGCGGCATATTACGGGTTTAGCGCCATATACTGGCAGGCGGCGGGTTACTCGGCTTCGGCGGTGGGCTATTTATGGTCGCTTGGTGTAGTGGCGGAAGTCATTATCTTTGCGCTGAGTAACAAACTTTTTCGTCGCTGTAGCGCCCGCGATATGTTGTTGATCTCGGCGATTTGCGGGGTAGTACGTTGGGGCATTATGGGGGCAACCACTGAGCTAGCGTGGTTGATAGTGGTGCAAATTCTGCATTGCGGCACCTTTACTGTGTGCCACCTGGCCGCCATGCGCTACATTGCTGCTCGTCAGGGAAGCGAGGTTATCCGTTTACAGGCGGTTTATTCTGCCGTCGCGATGGGCGGCAGTATCGCTATCATGACCGTCTTCGCCGGTTTCCTGTATCAATATCTCGGACATGGCGTGTTTTGGGTGATGGCGCTGGTGGCGCTTCCGGCAATGTTTTTGCGCCCGAAAGTGGTTCCCTCATGCTGACTATTCCAGCATTTTACGGATCTGCTCCTGTTGGTGTACGGTCAGGATCTGATTCGTATGAATCAGCGGCGGCGAAAAGAGCGGTAAAGGGATGGTATAAGGTGTAATAATCAGCACCGTGTTTCTCGGGGTGCCATTTCGTAAAAATGTCTTCACCGATATATGCTTAATATTGAGTGGCAATAGTGTAAGTTCGCGCAATTGCTGCTCAATATTCGCTTCTCTTTCACTGTCATTGCCCGTCAGCAAAATAATCTTTTTTTCGTTAATTTCATTTGCTTGCATCAGCCATGCGCCGAAAATCACCGCCACCAGGCCACTTTCCTCATCGGAAAAACGGACATTGTATTCACTTTCAAACCCGGCCAGCGCCGCGCGAGTTGTACGAACCAGGCGTGGGTAAAGTCGGCTGAACTCTTCTGGCAAGGTGTTATCAATACCGATGGTAAACAAACTGCGGCGTAATGCCTGAGCGAGATGAGTATAAAGCTGATCGCATAACCCCTGTTCATCATAGAAACGAACATTTCCCTGCTCACGAAAACGTTGTACCAAACGAACAATGGCCTGGTGTAATTGCCGATCGCGCTGATGAGCATCCTGCAGCGGATTGGGAACTCGCAACATGGAAAAGAGTAACGCCATAAACAACGGCTCATCTGGTGGTACAGGCTGGCGTGCCCGCCGTTGCCAGTGGCGACCAATTTCCTTTGCTACCTGAAACTCAAGACAGGACTCAGCCCATCGACGTTGCAGTGGGTTAAATTGTGGCGAGATCCCGGCATGATGTTGTAGCAGGCAATATTGCAGATACAGGCACAGAAAATGAACATCACGTGCTTCAAAGCATTTTTGCAACCGTCGTGCACAGAGATTAACTAAAGCTTGCAGGTTGGTATCGTCGTAAAAGTTGCGAGCAATCCCACGGCGCTTCAGTTCTTCCTTTAGGGCTGGGGTGAAACGGCTGGTGATGAATGATGGACATAAACGAAAACCGCGTCGTAGCCAGTGAAATAAACATAAACGTTGGTTAAGTACTGTACCTTCAACCCGGTAGCTACCGTCATAACCAGTAGTGAGCGTGAGCTGGTGATAGCGGAGGATTTCCCGTCCTGTTTCGCTGATATCGCGAACCGCAATATTATCATCCACACCATTAAGCTCGCTGAGAGTGGCCGTGGTGGCGGTCAACCCCGGCTGAAATAGTGTCAGCAAGATCTGGCAGCGGCGCTGGGGAGCAGAAAGGACAGATGGTGGAGCAAGTGTAGACATCATCTGTAGATCTCCCATAAGCATAATTGATAAGAATAGCTAAAGTTTGCTTAGGGAAATGGGGAATGGAATGCTAATTATCAGAAATGCTGGCAGACATCACAGAATTTTTATCGATATAAACGGATATGACCAGTTTAATACCATGTCTTAATGTGATTTATTGCTGTTTTATTCTTAGGGGGAATTCCCGGGATTCAACGCACTGAGGATAAAATCCACCATCTGCTCACGATAAACATCACCATGACGATCGGAAAAGGCATCAATGTGTTCGCCGTCAGGGATCAGAATCAGGCGTTTTGGCTCTTTCGCCAGAGCATATAACTTTTCACTGTGTTGCCACGGGATAACGTGATCGGCTTTACCGTGAATCAGTAAAAGCGGGATCGGGCTGACGCTGGCGATGTAATTTTCGCCGCTATAACTCTCATCAAGTAAGTAGCCACTGCCAGGGATCATCTGGTTGGCGATGGTCGCATAAGAGGCAAATGTGGAGTCGAGGATCACCGCACGTATGCCCTCACTACCTCCTTGACCAATAACATCAAGAATATTCGCCCCTCCAATACTCTGCCCGAACAGCACCAGCCGTTGTGGGTTTACATCACTGCGATGACGCACCACGCTGATGGCGCTTAGCGTATCGTCCAGTAATCCAGCCTGGGACGGCGTGCCTTTTGATTTACCAAACCCGCGATAATCAAACATAAAAACGTTGAAATTACGCTCGGGTAACCAACTGACCAGCGGCCAGTGGGAGGACATATTTCCGGCATTGCCGTGAGCATGAATAATGGTAGCAATGGCGTTATCAGCAGGGCCCGTCGAAGAAGGGATAAACCAGCCTTGCAGATGAGTACCGTCCTTAGCCGTAAATTCGACGGATTCCGCCGACCAGGGTTCGGGACCGTAAATTTTGTCGTCAGGATAATAGAAGAAATTGATGGCAACGCGCGGCACTAAATAAACGCAGAAGGCAACAACAAAGAGGATAAACAGAATTTTGAGAACGCGTTTGTTCACTGGCAGTGCCATAACCTTTCCTTGCGACTTCTTTATAATCCATTAATCGGGGAAAGATGGTGGGAGAGCGGCGAAAGAAAGTAAAGCGGTGAGGAAGTATTTCGGAATAGCGCCTGAAAGGCGAGGGCGGGTGAGTGGCATCACCCGCCAGAGTCATTAACGCTTCAGGGCGTCGCTTAACTCGTCACGCATGTTCGCCAGCATGGCTTTAACAACGCGCGGGTTACCAGCAACGATGTTACCGGTCAGCATGTAGTTATGACCACCGGTGAAGTCGCTGACGATGCCGCCCGCTTCACGAACCAGCAGCTCGCCTGCGGCGAAATCCCACGGACGCAGACCGATTTCAAAGAAACCGTCAACGCGACCCGCAGCAACGTAAGCCAGATCCAGTGCCGCAGAACCGGTACGACGGAAGTCAGCGCATTCGTTGAACAGTTTGCCGACGATATTGATGTAGGTGGTTGCGTACTGTTTCGCTTTGAAAGGGAAACCGGTCGCCAGAATAGTACCGTCGAGATCGCGAGCGGTGCTGCCGCGCAGACGATAGCCGTTTAACTGTGCGCCCTGACCGCGAGTCGCGGTGAACAGTTCGTTACGCATAGGATCGTAAACCACAGCAACTTCGGTGCGGCCTTTGATACGAACAGCGATAGATACCGCGAAGTGCGGCAGACGTTTGATAAAGTTGGTAGTGCCATCCAGTGGATCGATAACCCATTGAACATCCTGATCAGTACCTTCAAGTTCACCGCTTTCTTCGGTGATGATGGTGTGCTGCGGGTAAGATTTACGAATCGTGTCGATAATCACCGCTTCGGCAGCTTTATCTACGTTGGTCACGAAATCGTTGCTGCCTTTCTGGCTCGCTTCTACAGCGTCCGGGGTTTCATAGTTTTTGGCAATTAAATTACCCGCCTTGCGCGCTGCGCGCACGGCGATGTTCAGCATCGGATGCATCGGTCTCTCTCACTGGATGTTAAAGAACGGGAAAACGGCGCAGAGTATAGCAGCGAGATCGGCATCTGTCTTCGTTTTATGATAAGATGCGCGAATAATCTTTAGACGAAGAAAGACAATGCTGCAAAATATTCGAATTGTGCTGGTGGAGACGTCACACACCGGCAATATGGGTTCTGTTGCCCGTGCCATGAAAACAATGGGATTAACCAATCTGTGGTTGGTTAATCCACTGGTGAAACCTGACTCTCAGGCCATCGCGCTGGCGGCGGGAGCCAGCGATGTGATTGGTAATGCTCACATCGTCGATACGCTCGACGAAGCGTTAGCCGGTTGTAGCCTGGTGGTTGGCACCAGCGCACGCTCCCGCACGCTGCCGTGGCCGATGCTCGACCCGCGCGAATGCGGACTGAAAAGCGTCGCTGAAGCGGCAAATACCCCGGTGGCGCTGGTTTTTGGTCGCGAGCGCGTCGGCTTGACCAATGAAGAGTTGCAGAAATGCCATTATCATGTCGCGATTGCCGCTAACCCGGAATACAGCTCGCTGAACCTGGCGATGGCGGTTCAGGTTATTGCGTATGAAGTGCGCATGGCCTGGCTGGCGACTCAGGAAAACGGCGAGCAGGTTGAGTATGAAGAGACGCCGTATCCGCTGGTCGATGATCTTGAGCGTTTTTACGGTCATCTGGAGCAAACGCTGCTGGCAACCGGCTTTATTCGTGAAAACCATCCGGGGCAGGTGATGAATAAATTGCGCCGTCTGTTTACCCGTGCGCGCCCGGAAAGCCAGGAGTTGAATATCCTGCGCGGGATTCTGGCTTCCATTGAGCAGCAGAATAAAGGTAACAAGGCTGAATAACAGTCGTTGCCTGATGCGACGCTTATCGCGTCTTATCAGGCCTGGAAGTGTACAGAACCCCAGGTCGGATAAGGTGTTCACGCCGCATCCGATAACAGGTACAAACGCCACGATAAAAAATGGCACTGAAGGTTAAATACCCGACTAAATCAGTCAAGTAAATAGTTGACCAAATTACTCGGGAATGTCAGACTTGACCCTGCTATGCAATACCCCCACTTTTACAATAAAAAACCCCGGGCAGGGGCGAGTTTGAGGTGAAGTAAGACATGAGACTGACATCTAAAGGGCGCTATGCCGTGACCGCAATGCTGGACGTTGCGCTCAACTCCGAAGCAGGCCCGGTACCGTTGGCTGATATTTCCGAACGTCAGGGAATTTCCCTTTCCTATCTGGAACAACTGTTTTCCCGTCTGCGTAAAAATGGTCTGGTTTCCAGCGTACGTGGACCTGGCGGTGGTTATCTGTTGGGCAAAGATGCCAGCAGCATCGCCGTTGGCGAAGTGATTAGCGCCGTTGACGAATCTGTAGATGCCACCCGTTGTCAGGGTAAAGGC
The DNA here is from genome assembly GCF_003046645.1 of Escherichia sp. MOD1-EC6475. Lineage (NCBI taxonomy): Bacteria > Pseudomonadati > Pseudomonadota > Gammaproteobacteria > Enterobacterales > Enterobacteriaceae > Escherichia > Escherichia sp. MOD1-EC6475. The sequence continues at coordinate 58,966 of NZ_PZKQ01000047.1, forward strand.
GGCTGCCAGGGCGGCGATAAATGCCTGACCCACGCGCTGTGGCGTGATTTGAGCGACCGTCTCACCGGTTTTCTCAACAACATTACTTTAGGCGAACTGGTTAATAACCAGGAAGTGCTGGATGTGTCTGGTCGTCAGCATACTCACGACGCGCCACGCAGCCGCACACAAGACGCGATCGACGTTAAGTTGCGCGCATAAAAGATAAAAAGTATTCAGAATCAGGCCGGGGCGTATCGCGCTCCGTAAACACGGTCGTACATCCAGCCGGTAGCCTGATTCCTTGCATTGAGTGATGTACGGAGTTTATAGAGCAATGAAATTACCGATTTATCTCGACTACTCCGCAACCACGCCGGTGGACCCGCGTGTTGCCGAGAAAATGATGCAGTTTATGACGATGGACGGAACCTTTGGTAACCCGGCCTCCCGTTCTCACCGTTTCGGCTGGCAGGCTGAAGAAGCCGTAGATATCGCTCGTAATCAGATTGCCGATCTGGTCGGTGCTGACCCGCGTGAAATCGTCTTTACCTCTGGTGCAACCGAATCAGACAACCTGGCAATCAAAGGTGCAGCCAACTTTTATCAGAAAAAAGGCAAGCACATCATCACCAGCAAAACCGAACACAAAGCGGTACTGGACACCTGCCGTCAGCTGGAGCGCGAAGGTTTTGAAGTCACTTACCTGGCACCGCAGCGTAACGGCATTATCGACCTGAAAGAACTTGAAGCAGCGATGCGTGACGACACCATCCTCGTTTCTATCATGCACGTAAATAACGAAATCGGCGTGGTACAGGATATCGCGGCTATCGGCGAAATGTGCCGTGCTCGCGGCATTATCTATCACGTTGATGCAACCCAGAGCGTGGGCAAACTGCCTATCGACCTGAGCCAGTTGAAAGTTGACCTGATGTCTTTCTCCGGTCACAAAATCTATGGCCCGAAAGGTATCGGTGCGCTGTATGTGCGTCGTAAACCGCGCGTACGCATTGAAGCTCAAATACACGGCGGCGGTCACGAGCGCGGTATGCGTTCCGGTACTCTGCCTGTTCACCAGATCGTCGGTATGGGCGAAGCCTATCGCATCGCAAAAGAAGAGATGGCGACCGAGATGGAACGTCTGCGCGGTCTGCGTAACCGTCTGTGGAACGGCATCAAAGATATCGAAGAAGTTTACCTGAACGGTGACCTGGAACATGGTGCGCCGAACATTCTCAACGTCAGCTTTAACTACGTTGAAGGTGAGTCGCTGATTATGGCGCTGAAAGACCTCGCGGTTTCTTCAGGTTCCGCCTGTACGTCGGCAAGCCTCGAACCGTCCTATGTGCTGCGCGCGCTGGGGCTGAACGACGAGCTGGCACATAGCTCTATCCGTTTCTCTTTAGGTCGTTTTACTACTGAAGAAGAGATCGACTATACCATCGAGTTAGTTCGTAAATCCATCGGTCGTCTGCGTGACCTTTCTCCGCTGTGGGAAATGTACAAGCAGGGCGTGGATCTGAACAGCATCGAATGGGCTCATCATTAATCGGTATCGGAATCAGGAGAATTTATAATGGCTTACAGCGAAAAAGTTATCGACCATTACGAGAATCCGCGTAACGTGGGTTCCTTCGACAACAACGACGAAAACGTGGGCAGCGGCATGGTGGGTGCACCGGCCTGTGGCGACGTGATGAAGTTGCAGATTAAAGTCAACGATGAAGGTATCATTGAAGACGCGCGTTTTAAAACTTACGGCTGCGGTTCCGCTATCGCTTCCAGCTCCCTGGTGACCGAATGGGTGAAAGGGAAATCTCTGGACGAAGCACAGGCGATCAAAAACACCGATATTGCTGAAGAACTTGAACTGCCGCCGGTGAAAATTCACTGTTCTATTCTGGCAGAAGACGCGATCAAAGCCGCCATTGCGGACTATAAAAGCAAACGTGAAGCAAAATAAGAGTTGAGGTTTGGTTATGTCGATTACACTGAGCGACAGTGCAGCAGCGCGAGTAAATACCTTTCTGGCTAACCGTGGTAAAGGGTTTGGCCTGCGTCTGGGCGTGAGAACCTCCGGGTGTTCAGGTATGGCTTATGTACTGGAATTTGTTGACGAACCGACGCCGGAAGACATCGTGTTTGAAGACAAAGGCGTGAAAGTCGTGGTCGATGGAAAAAGCCTGCAATTTCTGGACGGTACGCAACTGGACTTTGTAAAAGAAGGCCTGAACGAAGGGTTTAAATTCACCAACCCGAACGTCAAAGATGAATGTGGTTGCGGCGAAAGCTTCCACGTCTGATGCGCATACCGATAACCCCACCGTGGTCGCCTGCGCGTGGGGTTTGTTTTACCTGATTCGCCGCCATCGCGGCGGATCGCAGCCCTGAGAATGTTATGGATTACTTCACCCTCTTTGGCTTGCCTGCCCGTTATCAACTCGATACCCAGGCACTGAGCCTGCGTTTTCAGGATCTACAACGTCAGTATCATCCTGATAAATTCGCCAGCGGAAGCCAGGCGGAACAACTCGCCGCCGTACAGCAATCCGCAACCATTAACCAGGCCTGGCAAACGCTGCGTCATCCGTTAATGCGCGCGGAATATTTGCTTTCTTTGCACGGTTTTGATCTCGCCAGCGAGCAGCATACTGTGCGCGACACCGCGTTCCTGATGGAACAGCTGGAACTGCGCGAAGAACTGGACGAGATCGAACAGGCGAAAGACGAAGCGCGGCTGGAAAGCTTTATCAAACGCGTTAAAAAGATGTTTGATACCCGTCACCAGTTGATGGTTGAACAGTTAGACAACGAGACGTGGGACGCGGCGGCGGATACCGTGCGTAAGCTGCGTTTTCTCGATAAACTGCGAAGCAGTGCCGAACAACTCGAAGAAAAACTGCTCGATTTTTAATTTCTGGAAGCTAAACATGGCCTTATTACAAATTAGTGAACCTGGTTTGAGTGCTGCGCCGCATCAGCGTCGTCTGGCGGCCGGTATCGACCTGGGCACAACCAACTCGCTGGTGGCGACAGTACGCAGCGGTCAGGCCGAAACGTTAGCCGACCATGAAGGCCGTCACCTGCTGCCGTCTGTTGTTCACTATCAACAGCAAGGGCATTCGGTGGGTTATGACGCGCGTACTAACGCTGCGCTTGATACCGCCAACACTATTAGTTCTGTTAAACGCCTGATGGGGCGCTCGCTGGCTGATATCCAGCAACGCTATCCGCATCTGCCTTATCAATTTCAGGCCAGCGAAAACGGCCTGCCAATGATTGAAACGGCGGCGGGGCTGCTGAACCCGGTGCGTGTTTCTGCGGACATCCTCAAAGCACTGGCGGCCCGGGCAACTGAAGCCCTGGCCGGCGAGCTGGATGGTGTGGTTATCACCGTTCCGGCGTACTTTGACGATGCCCAGCGTCAGGGCACCAAAGATGCCGCGCGTCTGGCGGGGCTGCATGTTCTGCGCCTGCTTAACGAACCGACCGCTGCGGCTATCGCCTACGGGTTGGATTCCGGTCAGGAAGGTGTGATCGCCGTTTATGACCTTGGCGGCGGGACTTTTGATATATCCATTCTGCGCTTAAGTCGCGGCGTGTTTGAAGTGCTGGCGACCGGCGGTGATTCCGCGCTCGGCGGCGATGACTTTGACCATCTGCTGGCGGATTACATTCGCGAGCAGGCGGGCATTCCTGACCGTAGCGATAACCGTGTTCAGCGTGAACTGCTGGATGCCGCCATTGCAGCCAAAATCGCGCTGAGCGATGCGGACTCTGTGACCGTTAACGTCGCGGGCTGGCAGGGCGAAATCAGCCGTGAACAATTCAACGAACTGATCGCACCGCTGGTAAAACGTACCTTATTGGCCTGTCGTCGTGCGTTGAAAGACGCGGGCGTAGAGGCTGATGAAGTACTGGAAGTGGTGATGGTTGGCGGTTCTACCCGTGTGCCGCTGGTGCGTGAACGGGTAGGCGAATTTTTCGGTCGTCCACCGCTGACTTCCATCGACCCGGATAAAGTCGTCGCTATTGGCGCGGCGATTCAGGCGGATATTCTGGTGGGTAACAAGCCGGACAGCGAAATGCTGCTGCTTGATGTGATCCCGCTGTCGCTGGGCCTCGAAACCATGGGCGGCCTGGTGGAGAAAGTAATCCCGCGTAATACCACGATTCCGGTGGCTCGTGCCCAGGATTTCACCACTTTCAAAGATGGCCAGACAGCGATGTCTATCCATGTTATGCAGGGTGAACGTGAACTGGTGCAGGACTGCCGTTCGCTGGCGCGTTTTGCGCTGCGTGGTATCCCGGCGTTACCAGCTGGCGGCGCGCATATTCGCGTGACTTTCCAGGTCGATGCCGACGGTCTTTTGAGCGTGACGGCGATGGAAAAATCGACCGGCGTTGAGGCGTCTATTCAGGTCAAACCGTCTTATGGTCTGACTGACAGCGAAATCGCCTCAATGATCAAAGACTCAATGAGCTATGCCGAGCAGGACGTAAAAGCCCGTATGCTGGCAGAACAAAAAGTCGAAGCGGCACGCGTACTGGAAAGCCTGAACGGTGCGCTGGCTGCTGATGCCGCGCTGTTAAGCGCCGCAGAGCGTCAGGTCATTGACGATGCTGCCGCTCATCTGAGTGAAGTGGCGCAGGGCGATGACGTTGATGCCATCGAACAAGCGATTAAAAACGTAGACAAACAAACCCAGGATTTCGCCGCTCGCCGCATGGACCAGTCGGTTCGTCGTGCGCTGAAAGGCCATTCCGTGGACGAGGTTTAATATGCCAAAGATTGTTATTTTGCCTCATCAGGATCTCTGCCCTGATGGCGCTGTTCTGGAAGCTAATAGCGGTGAAACCATTCTCGACGCAGCTCTGCGTAACGGTATCGAGATTGAACACGCCTGTGAAAAATCATGTGCTTGCACCACCTGCCACTGCATCGTGCGTGAAGGTTTTGACTCGCTGCCGGAAAGTTCTGAGCAAGAAGACGACATGCTGGACAAAGCCTGGGGGCTGGAGCCGGAAAGCCGTTTAAGCTGCCAGGCGCGCGTCACCGACGAAGATTTAGTGGTCGAAATCCCGCGTTACACTATCAACCATGCGCGTGAGCATTAACAGAGGTTAGTATGGGACTTAAGTGGACCGATAGCCGCGAAATTGGCGAAGCACTGTACGATGCGTATCCCGATCTCGACCCGAAAACGGTTCGATTCACCGATATGCATCAGTGGATTTGCGATCTGGAAGATTTCGACGACGATCCGCAGGCATCTAACGAGAAAATCCTCGAAGCGATTTTGTTAGTCTGGCTGGACGAAGCTGAGTGAGTAAACGGGCTGCCTGGGGGTGGCCCGTTTTGCTGTTAAACAAATAAGGATAACTAAAATGACAGAAGCGATGAAAATTACCCTCTCGACCCAGCCTGCCGACGCGCGCTGGGGAGAAAAAGCGGCTTACAGCATTAATAATGATGGCATTACCCTGCATTTGAACGGGGCGGACGATCTGGGTCTGATCCAGCGTGCGGCGCGCAAGATTGACGGTCTGGGCATCAAACATGTTCAGCTAAGCGGTGAAGGCTGGGATGCGGATCGTTGCTGGGCATTCTGGCAAGGTTACAAAGCCCCGAAAGGCACGCGTAAAGTGGAGTGGCCGGATCTGGACGATGTTCAACGCCAGGAGCTGGATAACCGCCTGATGATCATCGACTGGGTGCGTGACACCATCAACGCACCGGCGGAAGAACTGGGGCCATCGCAACTGGCACAGCGTGCTGTTGATCTGATCAGCAACGTCGCGGGCGATCGTGTGACTTACCGGATCACCAAAGGCGAAGATCTACGCGAACAAGGCTATATGGGGCTGCACACCGTCGGACGCGGTTCAGAACGTTCTCCGGTATTGTTGTCGCTGGATTACAACCCAACTGGCGATAAAGAAGCGCCGGTGTACGCGTGCCTGGTAGGCAAAGGCATCACTTTTGATTCCGGCGGCTACAGTATCAAACAGACTGCGTTTATGGATTCGATGAAGTCCGATATGGGCGGTGCGGCAACGGTTACTGGGGCGCTGGCATTTGCCATCACTCGCGGTCTGAACAAGCGCGTGAAGCTGTTCCTCTGCTGTGCGGATAACCTGATCAGCGGCAACGCGTTCAAGCTGGGCGATATCATCACCTATCGCAACGGTAAAAAAGTCGAAGTGATGAACACCGATGCGGAAGGGCGCCTGGTGCTGGCAGATGGCCTGATTGACGCCAGTGCGCAGAAACCAGAACTGATTATTGATGCCGCGACCCTGACCGGAGCGGCGAAAACCGCACTGGGTAATGATTATCACGCGCTGTTTAGTTTTGACGATGCGCTGGCAGGGCGTTTGCTGGCGAGTGCCGCGCAAGAGAACGAACCATTCTGGCGTCTGCCGCTGGCAGAATTCCACCGCAGCCAGTTGCCGTCAAACTTTGCTGAACTGAACAACACCGGAAGCGCGGCATATCCGGCAGGTGCAAGCACGGCGGCGGGCTTCCTGTCGCACTTTGTTGAGAACTATCAGCAAGGCTGGCTGCATATAGACTGTTCGGCGACTTACCGTAAAGCGCCGGTTGAACAGTGGTCTGCGGGCGCGACCGGGCTGGGTGTGCGCACGATTGCTAATCTGTTAACGGCGTAATCGTTATGCCGGATGCAGCGTAAACGCCTTATCCAGCCTACAAAGTATTGCAAATTCAACAAATTGCGATTCCTTTGTAGGCCTGATAAGCGTAGCGCATCAGGCACTTCCGCCCCGAACGTTGAATGAATTGTGGTTCTTATGTCCGAAACAAAAAACGAACTTGAAGACCTGCTGGAAAAAGCAGCAACCGAACCGGCTCATCGTCCGGTTTTTTTCCGTACTCTATTAGAATCCACCGTCTGGGTGCCAGGTACAGCGGCGCAGGGCGAGGCTGTGGTTGAAGATAGCGCACTTGATTTACAGCATTGGGAAAAAGAAGACGGCACCAGCGTCATTCCTTTTTTCACCTCGTTAGAAGCACTTCAACAGGCGGTTGACGGCGAACAGGCATTTGTCGTAATGCCCGTTCGCACGCTGTTTGAGATGACCCTTGGTGAAACGCTCTTTCTCAATGCCAAACTGCCTACCGGTAAAGAATTTATGCCGCGTGAAATCAGTTTGCTGATCGGTGAAGAGGGTAATCCGCTGAGCAGTCAGGAAGTACTGGAAGGCGGCGAATCGCTGATATTATCGGAAGTCGCAGAGCCGCCAGCACAAATGATTGATTCACTCACTACCTTATTTAAAACTATTAAGCCGGTGAAGCGTGCTTTTATTTGTTCAATTAAAGAGAGCGAAGAGGCACAGCCTAATCTGCTTATTGGCATTGAAGCCGATGGTGATATCGAAGAAATTATTCAGGCGGCGGGAAGTGTAGCGACCGATACATTACCTGGCGATGAACCTATTGATATTTGCCAGGTGAAAAAAGGGGAAAAAGGAATTAGCCACTTTATTACCGAACATATTGCGCCATTCTATGAACGTCGCTGGGGTGGCTTTTTGCGTGATTTTAAACAGAATCGGATAATCTAAAATATGCCGCCCAAAAGGGCGGCATTCGGGCTTACTTGCTGCTCTGAAGGATGTTAGCCACCAGTAAATAATTATCAGAGAGACTCCGGTTATTATTTACTTCGGAAAACAGCGCACCAGAAACAATAAGTACGATACAAAAGCACCGTATCTTCATTGTGCGGTCCATGCGAAGACCGCATCACGACAGCACCACTGGCGATATTGCCGCGATAGCAAGCACTGAGACGCGCTTGCCCTAACGGTCGCGGAACATCCTTTCCTTAAGCCAGCGCCCGCTTGCGAGACGGCGGAAAGGGCCTCAGTGGATAATACACTAACAGAACAATAGTAACTCTCTTTTGCTTGACAAAAAGAGAGTTACTGGCGAGTATTGTCTTCGCTGAGACGCGCTTGCATTACTACGGTAATACAACCTGCTGGAAAGGCCGCGAACCAAACCGGCAACAAATAACCGCCTGATTTTGGCGGTTTTTTGTTTTTTAAGAAAAGTGAATTTACACGTTTAAGTAATATCTTTTACCGGTTAGTATTTTAAATATTGAGCGGGATTTGTTTATATTTGTCTGCATTCGGACTAATAAGCCAAATGAATTCAAAACCTATCCTTTTTTATCTACTTGACATCGTTGATGCATAAAGCGAGTATTGAGTAGACGAGATACACTTGCAGTAATACAACCAGCTGGAAAGGCCGCGAACCAGACCAGCAACAAAAAACCGCCAAATTCGGCGGTTTTTTGTTGCCTGTAAAAAGCTTATTTCACTGGTTCGACCGGTAAATCTGCTCGCGCGCCCCATTCACTCCATGCGCCGTCGTACAGTTTCACGTTTGGCACATCCAGCGTAGCAAGTGCCAGCAACACAACGGCGGCCGTTACACCAGAGCCACAGCTGACAATAATCGGTTTGTCATAGCTGATACCGTAACCAAAAAATATCGCATCGAGTTCATCTGTCGTTTTCAGTTCACCTTCACGCACCAGTTCTGTCCACGGAACATTCAGCGCACCAGGAATATGCCCGCGACGTAAACCAGGGCGAGGTTCATCAATTTCAGCGTTAAAACGCGCAGCCGGACGGGCATCAATAATTTGTGCCGTTTTTTCATGGCTTGCCAGCAATACATCGGTTACTTTCACCACGGCTTCCGGGTTAAAGGCGGTGTTAAACTCTCCTTCTGGCAGCTCCACTTCGCCTTCTTCTAACAGTAGGTCATCACGCTGCCAGCCCGCCAGTCCACCGCCAAGAATCGACACTTTCTCTACGCCAAAGGTGCGCAGCATCCACCATGCTCGCGGGGCTGAGAAAAGATTACCTTCGTCATAGACAATCAGATGTTTGTCCTGATTAACGCCCAGTTCACGCATCGCTACGGCGAACGTTTCCGGGCGCGGCAGCATGTGCGGAAGCGGGGAGGTGTGATCGGAAAGAGCTTCGATATCGAAAAATACTGCGCCGGGGATATGCCCATTGAGATACTCCTGGGCAACGTTACGATCTTCCTGTCCGGGCGGTGCCATGCGGGCATCAATAATCTGAATTTCAGGATCATCAATATGTTCGGCGAGCCAGTCGGCTCCTACAAACCATGTCGTGGACATAGGCATCTCCATTTTTGCCGGGGTAGGCTAAATTGTCGGACGTTTAGTGAAAAGCGACAAGCAAAAGAGGCTGATTTGGCTGCCTGAGCCACATTTATCACCAAAATTCAGATTCTGTGGACGTGATACTGAATTACATAACGTTAATTCTCACGCATAATAATTATTCGACGTTGCTAACGGGCCATTGTGGCAGGGATGATAAATGAAAAAGTTACGCATAGCCGCCTGCATGTTAATGCTGGCGCTGGCAGGGTGCGACAACAACGATAACGCGCCAACAGCGGTGAAAAAAGATACCCCTTCTGAAGCTGCTAAAGGTACATCTTCAGAAAACGCGAGTTCAGCAAAACTCTCTGCGCCGGAGAGGCAAAAGCTGGCACAACAGAGTGCCGGTAAGACACTGACATTGCTTGATCTCTCTGAGGTCCAACTCGATGGTGCAGCCACGCTGGTGCTGACTTTCTCCATCCCCCTCGACCCGGATCAGGATTTCTCGCGTGTTGTTCATGTCGTCGATAAAAAGAGCGGTAAAGTGGATGGTGCCTGGGAGCTGTCAGATAATCTTAAAGAGCTGCGTTTACGCCACCTCGAACCTAAACGTGATTTGATCGTGACTATTGGGCAGGAAATGAAGGCGCTCAATAACGCAACCTTCAGTAAAGATTACGAAAAAACGATCACCACCCGCGATATTCAACCCAGCGTCGGTTTTGCCAGCCGTGGTTCGCTGCTGCCTGGAAAAGTCGTTGAAGGACTGCCGGTAATGGCGCTCAACGTTAACAATGTCGATGTTAACTTCTTCCGTGTTAAACCCGAATCTCTGCCAGCATTCATTAGCCAATGGGAATACCGCAATTCGCTGGCGAACTGGCAATCTGACAAATTGCTGCAGATGGCGGATCTAGTCTACACCGGACGTTTTGATCTCAATCCTGCGCGTAATACCCGTGAAAAATTATTGCTGCCGCTGGGTGATATCAAACCGCTTCAGCAGGCGGGCGTGTATCTGGCTGTGATGAATCAGGCCGGACGTTACGATTACAGTAATCCCGCGACTCTGTTTACATTAAGTGATATCGGCGTATCGGCTCACCGTTATCACAATCGTCTGGATATCTTTACCCAAAGCCTGGAAAACGGTGCGGCTCAGCAAGGAATTGAAGTCTCGTTATTAAATGAGAAAGGGCAGACTCTGACTCAGGCGACCAGTGATGCACAGGGTCATGTACAGCTGGAAAACGACAAAAACGCGGCATTACTGCTGGCACGTAAAGATGGTCAGACAACGCTGCTCGATTTAAAACTTCCCGCGCTGGACTTAGCGGAATTTAACATTGCTGGTGCACCGGGTTATAGCAAACAGTTCTTTATGTTTGGCCCGCGCGATCTTTATCGCCCGGGTGAAACCGTAATCCTCAACGGCTTACTGCGTGATGCAGACGGTAAAGCATTGCCCGATCAACCCATCAGGTTAGACGTGATTAAACCTGACGGGCAGGTACTGCGTAGTGTCGTTAGTCAGCCGGAGAATGGCCTCTATCACTTTACCTGGCAACTGGATAGCAGTGCGGCAACCGGCATGTGGCATATTCGCGCTAACACTGGCGATAACCAGTATCGGATGTGGGATTTCCACGTCGAAGATTTTATGCCAGAACGCATGGCGTTGAACCTGACCGGCGAGAAAATCCCGTTAACGCCGAAAGATGAGGTGAAATTCTCCGTGGTGGGTTACTACCTGTACGGTGCGCCTGCTAACGGTAATACTTTGCAGGGGCAGCTTTTCCTGCGCCCTCTGCGTGAAGCGGTTTCTGCATTACCTGGTTTCGAATTTGGCGATATAGCTGCCGAAAACCTTTCCCGCACGCTGGATGAAGTTCAGTTGACGCTGGATGATAAAGGGCGCGGCGAGGTTTCTACAGAAAGCCAGTGGAAGGAAACGCATTCCCCATTGCAGGTTATTCTCCAGGGCAGTTTGCTGGAATCTGGCGGTCGCCCGGTGACGCGCCGTGCTGAACAGGCTATCTGGCCTGCCGATGCGCTCCCTGGGATCCGCCCGCAGTTCGCCTTGAAATCGGTTTACGATTACCGTACTGACACGACTGTAAAACAACCCATTGTTAATGAAGGCAGCAACGCCGCTTTTGACATCGTTTATAGCGATGCGCAGGGCGTGAAAAAAGCCGTTTCGGGCTTGCAGGTGCGTCTGATTCGCGAACGTCGAGATTACTACTGGAACTGGTCAGAAGATGAAGGCTGGCAGTCACAGTTTGATCAAAAAGATCTGATCGAAAATGAACAAACGCTGGATCTTCAGGCGGATGAAACTGGTAAGGTAAGTTTTCCGGTAGAGTGGGGCGCTTATCGTCTGGAAGTCAAAGCGCCGAATGAAGCGGTCAGTAGCGTGCGTTTCTGGGCTGGCTATAGCTGGCAGGACAACAGCGACGGTAGCGGTGCGGTACGTCCGGATCGCGTCACGATGAAACTGGATAAAGCCAGTTATCGTCCTGGCGATACCATTAAGTTGCACATTGCCGCGCCAACGGCGGGTAAAGGCTATGCGATGGTCGAGTCCAGTGAAGGGCCGCTGTGGTGGCAAGAGATTGATGTTCCGGCACAAGGGTTGGATTTAACGATTCCGGTCGATAAAACCTGGAATCGGCACGACCTCTATTTAAGTACGCTGGTGGTGCGTCCTGGCGATAAATCTCGCTCTGCGACGCCAAAACGCGCGGTTGGCGTGTTGCATTTGCCGCTTGGCGATGAAAACCGTCGTCTCAGTCTGGCGCTGGAAACACCGGCAAAAATGCGCCCCAATCAGCCATTAACTGTGAAAATCAAAGCCAGCAATAAAAATGGTGATATGCCAAAACAGGTGAATGTGCTGGTGTCTGCCGTTGATAGCGGTGTGCTGAATATTACTGATTACGTTACGCCAGATCCGTGGCAGGCGTTCTTCGGTCAGAAACGCTATGGCGCAGACATATACGATATTTACGGTCAGGTCATTGAAGGACAGGGACGCCTGGCAGCACTGCGTTTTGGTGGCGATGGCGATGAACTGAAACGTGGTGGTAAGCCGCCGGTCAATCACGTCAATATTGTCGCGCAACAGGCACAGCCGGTAACGCTCAATGAACAGGGCGAAGGTACGGTTACACTGCCGATTGGCGATTTTAACGGTGAATTGCGCGTCATGGCGCAAGCTTGGACGGCAGATGACTTCGGCAGCAACGAAAGCAAAGTGATTGTTGCTGCACCAGTGATAGCCGAACTGAACATGCCGCGCTTTATGGCGCGTGGCGACACTTCGCGTCTGACGCTGGATATCACTAATCTTACTGATAAACCGCAAAAACTGAACGTTGCCCTGACCGCCAGCGGTTTGGTTGAACTAGTAAGCGATTCACCCGCACCTGTTGAATTAGCGCCAGGCGTGCGTACTACGCTGTTTATCCCGGTGCGAGCATTGCCGGGTTATGGCGATGGTGAAATTCAGGCGACTATCAGTGGCCTGAATTTGCCAGGAGAAACCGTTGCCGATCAGCATAAGCAGTGGAAAATTGGCGTCCGTCCGGCATTCCCGGCGCAAACCGTCAATTATGGTACGGTGTTGCAGCCTGGTGAAACATGGGCGATACCGGCTGGCGGACTGCAAAACTTCTCGCCTGTTACGCTGGAAGGGCAATTGTTGTTGAGCGGCAAGCCACCGCTGAACATCGCACGTTATATCAAAGAGTTAAAAGCATATCCGTACGGCTGTCTGGAGCAAACCACCAGCGGTCTGTTCCCGTCGCTCTATACCAATGCAGCCCAGCTACAGGCGTTGGGCATCAAAGGCGACAGTGATGATAAACGCCGTGCGGCAGTCGATATTGGCATTTCCCGTTTGTTGCAAATGCAACGCGATAATGGCGGTTTTGCGCTATGGGATAAATACAGTGACGAAGAGTACTGGCTGACGGCTTATGTGATGGATTTCCTGGTTCGCGCAGGTGAGCAGGGTTACAGCGTGCCGACAGAAGCTATTAACCGGGGTAATGAGCGTCTGCTGCGCTATTTACAAGATCCGGGCATGATGTCGATCCCGTATGCCGATAATCTCAAAGCCAGTAAATTCGCAGTACAGTCTTACGCTGCGCTGGTGCTGGCTCGTCAGCAAAAGGCTCCGCTGGGTGCGCTGCGTGAAATCTGGGAGCATCGTGCAGATGCCGCTTCTGGTTTACCGCTGCTGCAACTTGGCGTTGCGCTGAAAACCATGGGTGATGCGACGCGTGGTGAAGAAGCGATTGCGCTGGCGCTGAAAACGCCGCGTAATGATGAGCGGAAATGGCTGGGCGATTACGGTAGCCCACTGCGCGACAACGCGTTAATGCTCTCCTTGCTGGAAGAAAATAAACTGCTACCCGATGAGCAGTACACTTTGCTGAACACGCTTTCGCAGCAGGCGTTTGGTGAACGCTGGCTATCGACGCAGGAAAGTAACGCGTTGTTCCTGGCTGCCCGTACGATTCAGGATTTACCGGATAAATGGCAGGCGCAAACCTCTTTCTCAGCTGAGCCGCTGACAGGCGAGAAAGCGCAAAACAGCAATCTGAATAGCGATCAACTTGCCACCTTGCAGGTGAGCAACAGTGGCGATCAGCCGTTATGGCTGCGTGTGGATGCCAGCGGTTATCCGCAATCCGCACCTTTACCGGCGAACAATGTGCTGCAAATCGAGCGTCATATTCTTGGTACTGATGGTAAGAGCAAATCGCTGGACTCGTTACGTAGCGGCGATCTGGTGCTGGTCTGGTTGCAGGTAAAAGCCAGTAACAGCGTGCCGGATGCGTTAGTCGTGGATCTGCTGCCTGCGGGTCTGGAACTGGAAAACCAGAATCTGGCGAACGGTAGCGCCAGTCTGGAGCAAAGTGGTAGCGAAGTGCAAAACCTGCTTAATCAAATGCAGCAGGCGAGCATTAAGCACATTGAGTTTCGTGACGATCGCTTTGTGGCGGCGGTTGCCGTTGATGAATACCAGCCGGTTACGCTGGTATATCTGGCGCGGGCGGTGACGCCGGGAACGTATCAGGTGCCGCAGCCGATGGTGGAATCGATGTATGTTCCTCAATGGCGGGCGACCGGCGCGGCTGAAGATCTGTTGATTGTCAGACCGTAAATGCCTCGTCTGTTAAGTAAACGCGGCTGCTGGATAACGCTGGCAGCTGCGCCCTTTATTATCATTCTGGCGGCGTGGGGAGCAGATAAACTCTGGCCTCTGCCGCTGCATGAAGTCAATCCCGCACGTGTGGTTGTGGCGCAGGATGGAACGCCGCTCTGGCGCTTCGCCGATGCTGACGGTATCTGGCGTTATCCAGTGACTATCGAAGATGTTTCTCCGCGTTACCTTGAAGCACTGATCAATTACGAAGATCGCTGGTTCTGGAAGCATCCGGGCGTAAACCCGTTCTCGGTGATGCGCGCCGCCTGGCAGGATCTAACTTCTGGTCGGGTTATCTCCGGCGGGAGCACGCTCACCATGCAGGTTGCTCGTTTGCTTGATCCTCACCCCAAAACGTTTGGCGGTAAAATTCGCCAGCTCTGGCGCGCGTTGCAACTGGAGTGGCATCTGTCTAAACGTGACATTCTGACCCTGTATCTTAATCGCGCCCCGTTTGGTGGCACGTTGCAGGGGATTGGAGCGGCAAGCTGGGCTTATCTTGGAAAATCGCCCGCGAATTTAAGCTATTCCGAGGCAGCAATGCTGGCTGTGTTACCGCAAGCGCCCAGCCGACTGCGCCCGGATCGCTGGCCGGAGCGTGCTGAGGCCGCGCGTAATAAAGTGCTCGAACGGATGGCTGTGCAAGGTGTGTGGTCCCGCGAGCAGGTAAAAGAGTCAAGGGAAGAACCCATCTGGCTGGCACCCCGACAAATGCCGCAACTGGCACCGCTGTTTTCACGGATGATGCTCGGTAAAAGTAAAAGCGACAAAATTGTTACTACGCTGGATGCCGGTCTTCAGCGGCGTCTGGAAGAACTGGCGCAAAACTGGAAAGGACGATTGCCACCGCGCAGTTCACTCGCGATGATCGTGATTGATCATACCGATATGCGTGTTCGCGGCTGGGTGGGATCGGTCGATCTCAACGATGATTCACGCTTTGGTTATGTTGATATGGTCAATGCGATCCGATCGCCAGGATCGGTGCTCAAACCCTTTGTTTATGGTCTGGCGCTGGATGAGGGATTGACCCATCCGGCATCGTTGTTGCAAGACGTTCCCCGACGCACCGGTGATTACCGGCCTGGTAACTTTGACAGCGGTTTTCATGGCCCGATCAGCATGAGCGAGGCGCTGGTTCGCTCGCTGAACTTACCTGCTGTGCAGGTGCTGGAAGCCTATGGCCCGAAACGGTTTGCGGCAAAATTACGCAATGTTGGATTGCCGTTGTATCTGCCCAATGGTGCTGTGCCGAATCTTTCGCTCATTCTCGGCGGTGCTGGCGCAAAACTGGAGGATATGGCGGCAGCGTATACCGCTTTTGCCCGCCACGGTAAGGCAGGCAAATTGCGCTTACAGCCTGACGATCTGCTGCTTGAACGCCCCTTAATGTCGCCGGGCGCCGCATGGATCATCCGCCGAATCATGGCTGATGAAGCGCAGCCCTTGCCGGACGGTGCCTTGCCGCGCGTCGTACCCCTGGCGTGGAAAACGGGCACCAGCTACGGCTATCGTGATGCCTGGGCGATAGGTGTAAACGCTCGCTATGTGATTGGCATCTGGACTGGCAGACCGGACGGCACGCCCGTTGTCGGTCAGTTTGGCTTTGCCAGCGCCGTACCGTTGTTGAATCAGGTTAATAATATTTTGTTGTCGCGCAGTGCAAATCTGCCGGAAGATCCGCGCCCGAACTCAGTCACTCGTGGCGTTATCTGCTGGCCTGGCGGGCAGTCTTTACCAGAAGGTGACAGTAACTGTCGCCGTCGTCTGGCAACCTGGTTATTGGATGGAAGCCAGCCGCCAACCCTGTTACTGCCAGAGCAAGAAGGGATTAATGGCATCCGTTTTCCCATCTGGCTGGATGAAAATGGCAAACGCGTCGCCGCCGATTGCCCACAGGCGCGACAAGAAATGATGAATGTCTGGCCACTACCACTGGAACCCTGGTTGCCTGCATCAGAACGCCGCGCTGTGCGCTTGCCACCAGCCTCGACAATTTGCCCACCGTACGGTCACGACGCTCAGCTCCCGCTGCAATTGACTGGCGTTCGTGATGGCACCATTATCAAGCGTTTACCTGGTGCGGCGGAAGCGACTTTGCCGGTGCAATCCAACGGTGGTGCCGGAGAACGCTGGTGGTTTCTGAATGGCGAACCGTTAGCTGAACGCGGGCGTAGTGTAACTCTGCATTTAACGGAAAAAGGTGATTATCAATTGCTGGTAATGGATGAAGTGGGGCAGGTAGCGACAGTGAAATTTGTTATGCAATAGTCTGTTTCCACCATGTTTGTTGCTTAAACTAGGTTTATTTTAAAAAAATGTTACCTTCATCAATAGTCAACGGCTCTGTTGCTCATTATAATCCGCGCCATCTCGTACGCTGGTACAGACAACAACAGAATAATTTACAGAGGTAAAAATGGCTATTGAACGTACTTTTTCCATCATCAAACCGAACGCGGTAGCAAAAAACGTCATTGGTAATATCTTTGCGCGCTTTGAAGCTGCAGGGTTCAAAATTGTCGGCACCAAAATGCTGCACCTGACCGTTGAGCAGGCTCGTGGCTTTTATGCTGAACACGATGGGAAACCGTTCTTTGATGGTCTGGTTGAGTTTATGACCTCTGGTCCGATCGTCGTTTCCGTGCTGGAAGGTGAAAATGCCGTTCAGCGTCACCGCGATCTGCTGGGCGCGACCAACCCGGCGAACGCTCTGGCGGGAACTCTGCGCGCAGACTACGCTGACAGCCTGACTGAAAACGGCACCCACGGTTCTGATTCCGTAGAATCTGCCGCTCGCGAAATCGCTTATTTCTTCGGTGAAGGCGAAGTGTGCCCGCGCACCCGTTAATAATTTCGTAAATGCCGCGTGCAAACGTGGCATCCGTGCGCCAGAATTTGTACAATGCAGCGCCCCCGGACGAGCAGCCGCTCACCGGGGCGTTTCTTTTTTCAACCCTCCAGGGGCCATAACGTGTAATAACGAGGCCGGAATAGCATATGTCTGAACAATTAGTCACACCTGAAAACGTCACCACGAAAGATGGAAAAATTAACCTGCTGGATCTCAACCGTCAGCAGATGCGGGAGTTTTTTAAAGATTTAGGTGAAAAACCCTTCCGCGCCGATCAGGTGATGAAGTGGATGTATCACTATTGCTGCGACAACTTTGATGAGATGACCGACATCAACAAAGTGTTGCGTGGCAAACTGAAAGAGGTGGCGGAAATCCGCGCACCGGAAGTGGTTGAAGAACAGCGTTCATCCGACGGTACCATCAAATGGGCGATTGCTGTTGGCGATCAGCGTGTCGAAACGGTGTATATCCCGGAAGACGACCGCGCCACGCTTTGTGTCTCCTCGCAGGTAGGTTGTGCGCTGGAGTGTAAATTCTGTTCCACTGCCCAGCAGGGTTTTAACCGTAATCTGCGGGTGTCGGAAATTATCGGTCAGGTGTGGCGTGCGGCGAAAATCGTCGGCGCAGCAAAAATCACCGGTCAGCGTCCGATCACTAACGTAGTGATGATGGGCATGGGCGAGCCGTTGCTCAACCTGAACAATGTCGTTCCGGCGATGGAAATCATGCTCGATGATTTCGGTTTTGGTCTGTCTAAACGTCGCGTGACGCTTTCCACTTCCGGTGTGGTTCCGGCGCTGGATAAACTGGGCGATATGATTGACGTTGCGCTGGCAATTTCCCTGCACGCGCCGAACGACGAAATTCGTGATGAAATTGTACCAATCAACAAAAAGTACAATATCGAAACGTTCCTTGCTGCAGTGCGCCGTTATCTGGAGAAATCCAATGCTAATCAGGGGCGCGTCACTATCGAGTACGTGATGCTTGACCACGTTAACGATGGCACTGAACACGCGCACCAACTGGCGGAGCTGCTGAAAGATACGCCGTGTAAGATTAACCTGATCCCATGGAACCCGTTCCCGGGCGCGCCGTATGGTCGTAGTTCGAACAGCCGTATCGACCGCTTCTCAAAAGTGCTGATGAGCTACGGTTTCACCACCATTGTGCGTAAAACTCGTGGTGATGATATCGATGCCGCCTGTGGTCAGTTAGCGGGAGATGTCATCGACCGTACTAAACGTACTCTGCGTAAACGGATGCAGGGTGAAGCCATCGATATTAAAACGGTCTGATAGTTATTACGCCATGGTTACTTTATGTACCGTGGCGTAATGTTTTATGAATGTAGCATTAAGTTGCAATTGTCTGATCAATATTAACGGTGCGTTTTTGCTGACTTTAAGGCAGTATGTAACGATGCAACAGTAAGTTAGCTTTGCTTCATGTGGGCTTTGTCACGAGCACACAGACAGTCTTATACTGTATGATAAAGGTTAACTTTACGGATGTTTCGCGGTGTGGGTGGGCGTGATGGTTCACCGGCATCCCAATTCTCTTTTAAACGTACCTGCAGCGAATGAATACTGAAGCCACGCACGACCAAAATGAAGCACTTACCACCGGCGCTCGCTTGCGTAATGCCCGTGAACAACTTGGACTTAGCCAGCAAGCCGTTGCCGAACGACTTTGTTTGAAGGTTTCCACGGTACGCGATATTGAAGAAGATAAGGCACCCGCCGATCTTGCTTCAACATTCTTGCGCGGGTATATCCGCTCTTATGCGCGTCTGGTCCATATTCCGGAAGAAGAACTGCTGCCGGGACTGGAAAAGCAGGCTCCACTGCGAGCCGCAAAAGTTGCGCCAATGCAGAGTTTTTCCCTCGGCAAACGCCGCAAAAAACGCGATGGCTGGTTGATGACTTTCACCTGGCTGGTGCTGTTTGTGGTGATTGGCCTGAGCGGCGCCTGGTGGTGGCAGGATCACAAAGCCCAGCAGGAAGAGATTAGCACCATGGCTGATCAATCCACTGCGGAGCTGAATAATAACCAGAGCCAGAGTGTACCGTTAGATACATCTGCTACCGAAACCCAGACGACTACATCGCCTGCGGCTGTAGATACCACTGCCACGAACACGCAAACGCCAGCCGTGACGACGCCAGCCCCCGCTGTAGCGCCACAGCAAGACGCGGTTGTTCCTCCTTCACAGGCAAATGTTGATATCGCGGCTACTACTACACCAGCGGCGCCAGTTGCAACAACAACGCCAGATGGCGCTGCGCCGTTGCCAATTGATCAGGCTGGCGTGACCACTCCGGCGGCTGATCCTAATGCGCTGGTGATGAACTTTACTGCTGATTGCTGGCTGGAAGTCACCGATTCTACCGGCAAAAAACTGTTCAGTGGGATGCAGCGTAAAGGCGGTAATTTGAATTTAAGCGGTCAGGCACCGTATAAACTGAAAATTGGTGCACCAGCCGCAGTACAGATCCAGTATCAAGGGAAACCTGTCGATCTGAGTCGTTTTATCAGAACTAACCAGGTTGCGCGTCTGACCCTCAATGCCGAACAATCACCGGCGCAGTAACAGACGGGTAACGCGGGAGATTTTTCATGCATAACCAGGCTCCAATTCAACGTAGAAAATCAACACGTATTTACGTTGGGAATGTGCCGATTGGCGATGGTGCTCCCATCGCCGTACAGTCCATGACCAATACGCGTACGACAGACGTCGAAGCAACGGTCAATCAAATTAAGGCGCTGGAACGTGTCGGCGCTGATATCGTTCGCGTCTCTGTACCGACGATGGACGCGGCAGAAGCGTTCAAGCTCATCAAGCAGCAGGTTAACGTACCGCTGGTGGCCGACATCCACTTCGACTATCGCATTGCACTGAAAGTAGCGGAATACGGCGTTGACTGTCTGCGCATTAACCCAGGCAATATTGGTAATGAAGAACGCATTCGCATGGTGGTTGACTGTGCGCGCGATAAAAACATTCCGATTCGTATTGGTGTTAACGCCGGATCGCTGGAAAAAGATCTGCAAGAAAAGTATGGCGAACCGACGCCGCAGGCGTTGCTGGAATCTGCCATGCGCCATGTTGATCATCTCGATCGTCTGAACTTTGATCAGTTCAAGGTCAGTGTGAAAGCATCTGACGTTTTCCTCGCGGTTGAGTCTTATCGTCTGCTGGCAAAACAGATCGATCAGCCGTTGCACCTGGGGATCACCGAAGCCGGTGGCGCACGCAGCGGGGCGGTGAAATCGGCCATTGGTTTAGGTCTGCTGTTGTCGGAAGGCATTGGCGACACGCTGCGCGTCTCGCTGGCGGCTGACCCGGTCGAAGAGATCAAAGTCGGTTTTGATATTTTGAAATCGCTGCGTATTCGTTCGCGTGGCATCAACTTCATCGCCTGTCCGACCTGCTCACGTCAGGAGTTTGACGTTATCGGTACGGTTAACGCGCTGGAGCAACGTCTGGAAGATATCATCACCCCGATGGACGTTTCGATTATTGGCTGCGTGGTGAATGGCCCAGGCGAGGCGCTGGTTTCTACGCTTGGCGTTACGGGCGGCAACAAGAAAAGCGGCCTCTATGAAGATGGCGTGCGCAAAGACCGTCTGGACAATAACGACATGATCGACCAGCTGGAAGCACGCATTCGTGCGAAAGCCAGCCAACTGGACGAAGCGCGTCGAATTGACGTTCAGCAGGTTGAAAAATAATAACGTGATGGGAAGCGCCTCGCTTCCCGTGTATGATTGAACCCGCATGGCTCCCGAAATATTGAGGGAAGCGTTGAGGGTTCATTTTTATATTCAGAAAGAGAATAAACGTGGCAAAAAACATTCAAGCCATTCGCGGCATGAACGATTACCTGCCTGGCGAAACGGCCATCTGGCAGCGCATTGAAGGCACACTGAAAAACGTGCTCGGCAGCTACGGTTACAGTGAAATCCGCTTGCCGATTGTAGAGCAGACCCCGCTATTCAAACGTGCGATTGGTGAAGTCACCGACGTGGTTGAAAAAGAGATGTACACCTTTGAGGATCGCAATGGCGACAGCCTGACTCTGCGTCCTGAAGGGACGGCGGGCTGTGTACGCGCCGGCATCGAGCATGGTCTTCTGTACAATCAGGAACAGCGTCTGTGGTATATCGGGCCAATGTTCCGTCACGAGCGTCCGCAGAAAGGACGTTATCGTCAGTTCCATCAGTTGGGCTGCGAAGTTTTCGGTCTGCAAGGCCCGGATATTGATGCCGAACTGATTATGCTCACCGCCCGCTGGTGGCGTGCGCTGGGTATCTCTGAGCACGTTACTCTCGAACTGAACTCTATTGGTTCGCTGGAAGCTCGCGCCAATTACCGCGATGCGCTGGTTGCGTTCCTTGAACAGCATAAAGAAAAGCTGGACGAAGACTGTAAACGTCGTATGTACACCAACCCGTTGCGCGTGCTGGATTCTAAAAATCCGGAAGTGCAGGCGTTACTCAACGACGCTCCGGCGTTGGGCGATTATCTGGATGAAGAGTCTCGCGAGCATTTTGCCGGTCTGTGCAAACTGCTTGAGAGCGCAGGCATTGCCTATACCGTAAACCAGCGTCTGGTGCGTGGTCTGGATTACTACAACCGTACCGTTTTCGAGTGGGTGACTAACAGCCTCGGTTCTCAGGGCACAGTGTGCGCAGGCGGTCGTTATGACGGTCTGGTGGAACAACTGGGCGGTCGCGCCACACCGGCAGTCGGTTTTGCGATGGGCCTGGAACGTCTGGTGTTGTTAGTTCAGGCAGTTAACCCGGAATTTAAAGCCGATCCCGTTGTCGATATATACCTGGTGGCTTCGGGTACTGATACACAATCTGCGGCTATGGCATTAGCTGAGCGTCTGCGTGATGAATTACCTGGCGTGAAACTGATGACCAACCACGGCGGCGGCAACTTTAAGAAACAGTTTGCCCGCGCTGATAAATGGGGTGCCCGCGTTGCTGTGGTGCTGGGTGAGTCTGAAGTGGCTAATGGCACGGCAGTAGTGAAGGATTTGCGCTCTGGTGAGCAAACGGCAGTTGCGCAGGATAGCGTAGCCGCGCATTTGCACACGTTACTGGGTTAAGGAAGGAGAAGGACAGCGTGGAAATTTACGAGAACGAAAACGACCAGGTTGAAGCGGTTAAACGCTTTTTTGCTGAAAATGGCAAAGCACTGGCTGTTGGGGTGATTTTAGGCGTTGGCGCACTGATTGGCTGGCGCTACTGGAACAGCCATCAGGTTGAGTCCGCACGCTCCGCTTCTCTTGCCTATCAAAATGCGGTTACCGCAGTTAGCGAAGGCAAACCGGACAGCATCCCAGCGGCAGAAAAATTTGCTGCTGAAAATAAAAATACTTACGGCGCGCTGGCTTCTTTGGAACTTGCGCAGCAATTTGTTGACAAAAATGAACTAGAGAAAGCCGCCGCTCAATTGCAACAAGGGTTGGCGGACACGAGCGATGAAAATCTCAAAGCCGTGATAAATCTGCGTCTTGCCCGAGTTCAGGTGCAGCTCAAGCAGACTGATGCTGCGCTGAAAACCCTTGATACCATAAAAGGTGAAGGGTGGGCTGCCATTGTTGCCGACTTGCGTGGTGAAGCATTACTGAGCAAAGGTGATAAGCAAGGTGCGCGTAGTGCATGGGAAGCAGGCGTGAAAAGCGATGTGACCCCGGCACTGAGTGAAATGATGCAGATGAAAATTAATAATTTGTCCATCTGAGAGGGACCCGATGCAATTGCGTAAATTACTGCTGCCAGGAGTGCTTTCCGTTACCCTTTTAAGCGGCTGTTCGCTGTTTAACAGTGAAGAAGATGTGGTCAAGATGTCCCCATTGCCGACCGTTGAAAACCAGTTTACGCCGACCACGGCGTGGAGCACTTCCGTTGGTAGCGGCATTGGTAACTTCTACTCTAATCTTCATCCGGCACTGGCGGATAACGTTGTCTATGCAGCCGATCGCGCTGGTTTGGTAAAGGCGATGAATGCGGATGACGGTAAAGAAATCTGGTCTGTCAGCCTGGCTGAGAAAGATGGCTGGTTATCTAAAGAGCCGGCATTACTTTCTGGCGGTGTGACCGTCGCAGGTGGTCATGTCTATATTGGCAGCGAAAAAGCGCAGGTTTACGCGCTGAACACCAGCGATGGCACTGTGGCATGGCAAACCAAAGTAGCGGGTGAAGCACTTTCTCGCCCGGTGGTCAGCGACGGTCTGGTGTTAATTCACACCAGCAACGGTCAGCTGCAGGCGCTGAACGAAGCTGACGGCGCTGTTAAATGGACTGTTAACCTTGATATGCCTTCGCTTTCTCTGCGTGGTGAGTCTGCGCCAGCAACTGCATTTGGTGCGGCAGTCGTCGGTGGCGATAATGGTCGCGTCAGTGCTGTGTTGATGCAGCAGGGACAGATGATTTGGCAGCAGCGTATCTCCCAGGCGACCGGTTCAACCGAAATTGACCGTCTGAGCGATGTTGATACTACGCCAGTGGTTGTGAACGGTGTTGTTTTTGCGCTGGCCTATAATGGTAACCTGACGGCGCTTGATTTGCGCAGTGGTCAGATTATGTGGAAACGCGAACTGGGTTCGGTGAATGATTTCATTGTTGACGGTAACCGTATCTATCTGGTTGATCAAAATGACCGGGTAATGGCGTTGACCATCGATGGTGGCGTGACGCTGTGGACACAAAGCGATCTGCTGCACCGCCTGTTGACTTCTCCGGTGCTGTATAATGGCAACCTGGTGGTGGGTGATAGCGAAGGTTATCTGCACTGGATTAATGTGGAAGATGGTCGTTTCGTTGCCCAGCAAAAAGTTGATAGTTCCGGTTTCCAGACTGAACCGGTTGCCGCTGATGGCAAACTGCTGATCCAGGCAAAAGACGGAACCGTGTACTCTATTACACGTTAATCGTCTCTGTCGTTCACTTTGAAAACGGCTCCTGGACAGGAGCCGTTTTCCTGTTTTTAACAACGACGCGAAAATAGCGTGCGTTGTCTGATGATTTATAAAAATGAGGCTTTAAACATGGTACCTGTGGTCGCGCTTGTCGGGCGCCCTAACGTAGGAAAATCCACGTTATTTAACCGTCTAACTCGCACCCGAGATGCGCTGGTTGCGGATTTCCCGGGTCTGACTCGTGACCGTAAGTACGGTCGTGCGGAAATTGAAGGCCGCGAGTTTATCTGTATTGATACCGGCGGGATTGACGGTACAGAAGACGGTGTAGAAACTCGCATGGCGGAACAGTCGCTGCTGGCGATTGAAGAGGCGGATGTGGTGCTGTTTATGGTGGATGCGCGCGCGGGTCTGATGCCTGCGGATGAAGCCATTGCCAAACATCTGCGTTCTCGCGAAAAGCCAACCTTCCTGGTGGCGAACAAAACCGATGGACTGGACCCGGATCAAGCAATCGTTGATTTTTATTCACTTGGTTTAGGTGAAATTTACCCAATTGCCGCTTCGCATGGTCGTGGCGTATTAAGTCTGCTGGAGCACGTGCTGCTGCCGTGGATGGAAGATATCGCGCCGCAAGAAGAAGTCGACGAAGACGCTGAATACTGGGCGCAATTTGAAGCGCAAGAGAACGGCGAAGAAGAAGACGACTTCGATCCGCAAAGTCTGCCGATCAAACTGGCGATTGTTGGTCGTCCAAACGTCGGTAAGTCTACACTCACTAACCGTATCCTGGGTGAAGAGCGCGTCGTGGTTTACGACATGCCTGGCACGACGCGTGACAGTATCTACATTCCGATGGAACGTGACGGACGTGAGTATGTGCTCATTGATACTGCGGGCGTGCGTAAACGCGGCAAAATTACCGATGCGGTAGAGAAGTTCTCGGTAATCAAAACATTGCAGGCCATTGAAGATGCCAACGTGGTGATGTTGGTGATTGACGCACGCGAAGGTATTTCCGATCAGGATCTCTCCCTGCTTGGCTTTATTCTCAATAGTGGGCGCTCACTTGTGATTGTGGTGAACAAGTGGGACGGCCTGAGCCAGGAAGTGAAAGAGCAGGTGAAAGAGACGCTGGACTTCCGTCTGGGCTTTATCGACTTCGCTCGTGTGCATTTTATCTCTGCATTGCACGGTAGCGGTGTTGGTAACCTGTTTGAATCGGTACGTGAAGCATATGACAGCTCTACCCGTCGCGTGGGGACATCTATGCTGACGCGTATCATGACCATGGCTGTTGAAGATCACCAGCCGCCGCTGGTTCGCGGGCGTCGTGTGAAGCTGAAATATGCCCACGCTGGTGGTTACAACCCGCCGATTGTGGTGATTCACGGCAACCAGGTGAAAGACCTGCCTGACTCGTACAAACGTTACCTGATGAATTACTTCCGCAAATCTCTGGACGTGATGGGTACGCCGATTCGTATTCAGTTCAAGGAAGGGGAAAACCCGTATGCGAACAAGCGTAACACTCTAACGCCGACCCAGATGCGTAAACGTAAGCGTCTGATGAAGCACATAAAAAAAAGTAAGTAACCATATGTAAGTATTTACCTACAATTCCCTCTACGTAAGTAGAGGGATACATACCGGAGTAACATTTATGGAACTCAATTGCCCTATCTGTCAAACCCCTCTCGAACGCAATGGTGAGACTGCCCATTGTGAAACTTGTGACAAAGATTTCACCGTCCAGGCGCTTTGCCCTGACTGTCATCAGCCGTTACAGGTATTAAAAGCCTGTGGCGCGGTGGATTATTTCTGCCAGAATGGACACGGTTTAATTTCTAAAAAACGCGTTGAATTTACCACTGCTTAATATCACGGGAATATATGTTTTTCTTTTATATATTCCCAGTATAAATATTATGAGTTAATTTCTATTAGTCTAACACGTAATTAGAGTGAACAAACTCCCATTATTATAATTTTAAGAATATATTTAGCATTTCTGGTGTGCAATCTCTGAACTATCTGGAATACAATGCCGAAGCTAATTTCAGATTATAAAATCGTTACAGGGAAAAGGCATGTTGCGATGGATACGCTATTTTATGCTAATCTTTATCTCTGGTGCTGCTTATGCGGAGCCAGAGATAAATGTTAAGAAAAGTGACTCTTCATTACCGGATTTGGGAAGCGAAGCTGCCTTACAAGAAGAACAAAATAATAAAGGTAAATCCTTCAAAGAGCGTGGTGCCAACTACGTCGCCGAATCCGCCCAGCAGGGGTTTGAGAACCTGACCCCAGAAGCTCTGGAATCCCAGGCCAGAAGCTATCTGCAAGGGCAAATCACCTCATCAGCACAGTCTTATATTGAAGGCGCACTTTCTCCATACGGTAAAGTCCGCTCAAATATTTCTCTCGGTCAGGATGGCTCGCTGGACGGTAGTTCAATCGACTATTTTGTTCCTTTATACGATTCTCAAAAAAGTGTTTATTTCAGCCAGTTATCCGCTCAACGTAAAGAGGAACGCACGATAGGTAATATAGGTTTTGGGGTGAGGCATAATTTTGATAAATGGCTTCTGGGTGGAAATATATTTTACGATTATGATTTCACTCGCGGACATCGCCGTTTAGGGTTAGGGACTGAAGCCTGGACGGATTATTTAAAACTTTCTGGTAACTATTACCATCCACTTTCTGACTGGAAAGACTCAAAAGATTTCGACTTCTATTTAGAACGACCTGCGCGTGGTTGGGATGTGCGTGCGGAAGCCTGGCTACCTTCTTATCCACAGTTGGGGGGCAAAGTTGTTTTCGAGCAATATTATGGTGACGAAGTTGCGCTGTTCGGCACTGATAATTTAGAGAAAGATCCGTATGCGGTGACGCTTGGAGTTAACTATCAACCAGTTCCGTTATTGACAGTCGGGACGGAATATAAAGCAGGCACTGGAGATAACAGTGATCTTAGTATTAACGCTACCGTTAACTATCAATTCGGTGTACCACTTAAAGATCAACTGAATAGCGATAATGTCAAAGCAGCCCACTCGCTGATGGGTAGCCGACATGACTTTGTTGAGCGAAATAATTTTATTGTTCTGGAATATAAAGAAAAAGACCCTCTCGACGTTACGCTCTGGCTAAAGGCTGATTCCACTAACGAACATCCGGAATGTGTTATCAAGGACACCCCGGAAGCTGCGGTGGGACTGGAAAAATGTAAGTGGACCATTAATGCGCTGATCAACCATCACTATAAAATTGTCGCCGCCTCCTGGCAGGCGAAAAACAATGCCGCCCGCACGCTAGTGATGCCTGTGGTGAAAGCCAACACCATCACCGAGGGTAACAATAATCACTGGAATCTGGTGTTGCCTGCCTGGCAATACAGCTCTGATCAAGCCGAACAAGAAAAGCTCAACACCTGGCGAGTGCGTCTGGCGCTGGAAGATGAAAAGGGTCATCGGCAAAACTCCGGTGTGGTAGAAATCACCGTACAGCAGGATCGTAAAATTGAGCTGATCGTCAATAACATTGCTAACGTGCCTGAAGAAAACAATCACAGCCATGAAGCCAGCGCCCAGGCTGATGGTGTCGATGGCGTGGTGATGGATCTTGATATCACTGACAGTTTTGGTGATGACACGGATCGTAACGGTGATCCGCTTCCAGACAATGGTCTGAGTCCACAACTTTATGATGCACAAGACAAAAAAGTCACGCTCGCCAATAAGCCCTGCTCAACCGATAACCCCTGTGTCTTTATCGCGAAGCAAGATAAAGAGAAAGGAACTGTCACCCTCTCCAGTACGTTACCCGGCACTTTCCGTTGGAAAGCAAAAGCTGCTCCGTATGACGACAGCAACTATGTGGATGTGACATTCCTTGGTGCGGGGGGGAATGATGTTAATGCGTTTATCTACCGTGTATCTGCGACTAACCCCGTCAATCTTATCGACAATGAGAAAGAGCATTTACCTGTGGATAACGCCTACCGTTTTGTCTTATGGCGTGACGCCAATAAAGATGGTGTTTTCCAGCAGTCGGAAAAACTGACGGAAGAAGAGATGGCGCAATACGACTACCAGTGGGAATTTACCGGGCACAGCGTTAATGGCTACACCGGTGCGCAATCGAATACCAGTAATGAAGATATTGTCATCCCTGCCACCAACGACGAGGCCGTGCAGAAGTTCGGTGCTCAAAAAGAAGATGGCGTGCAGGGATATGGATTACGTGTGGTTTACAGCAAGCACTAGATCGGCGTAATGGCCGATCGGCCAGCCGCTGGAAATTAATCAAGGAGAGAGTTGAATGAAACATTATTTAAAGCGACCGATGACCAAAGTCGCGCTGGCACTGGCTCTGGCAGGGTACTGCGCAGTACC